>NZ_CP095066.1 GCF_022921055.1 Hymenobacter volaticus | reverse complement strand
GTATTTTATTAGGCGGGGTATATAAAGGTTTCGTCTACGCAAAAGGCTTGTTGAACGAAAAAGTCAGTATATAAAAATCCTGGCATCTATGTTTGAGACAATAAGCATCCTACTTCTAAGTATAGGTAGTGTGCATAGAATTATTATAAAAGGTTGTTAGTACTTGATACTTCTACACTGCTGTTGGAAGATTATTCCTCATGCATTTTCTAGCCTGTGCCACTCCGTGTCAACTTGTTGACACAGCTTGTTCCTGCTTGTTGGAAAAGTGTAAATCAATGATTGGAAAATAATAATAAGCCATTCAAGAATTTCTCCGTTGGCTTGTGTCACCACCGCGCTTCCACAAAAAGAAAGTTGATTTTCAGTTTAAACCACCTCCTCCTACATCCGCTTATTGTCCTAGTGCGTACGTCTTCTTTGAGCTTCTCTCTTTGTTAAAAGTAGCGTGCAGAATTAGCTAAATATCCTCTACGTGCTCATGCGTACCAAGTTTTTTGGTGATTTATTGCCAACAAAATGTTGCAATGGCAATTGAAAATTATTGTATCTGGTTTCTTTGTTTTTCAATAACCTAAGCTAGAGGGAGCTTTAGCATGCCCAAAGCTATTCGGTCATTCCATTACATGTGCCGGCAATAGTTAAATAATATTACTTGCAAATTATACTTTACTAATAAACCGTACGAGTAAATAGCTATTTATACATACTAATCGATAAGCAATAATATAGCTTCTGACATGAGGCTCAGTAGGTTTTATTAAATATGATTTAAGCTATCCACTCCTTTAAATCAATTGCCCAGTAAGTCAGATTCACCTTTCGCTCTGCGCTGTTTTGCCAGGGCACCTCTTACTACAATATCTATGATTAATCGTTTTACTTGTTGGATTTCGTTTCTGATTACCCTTCTAGTGGCTGGCTGCAGTTATGACAGTGCAGAAGAGCTAGCACCCAAGGCCCCTTGTACGCCCCCGGCCGTCGCGTCGTATTCACTGGCCGTCTCTCCCTTGCTCGACCGCAACTGCCGCACCTGCCACAGCTCCACGCTGGTTACGGGCGGGGTGAACCTGGAAGACTTCGCCGAACTCAAGCGCCGCGCCGGCACGGGCCAGTTGCTGGGCGTGGTCAGCCACGCCCCGGGCTTTGCCCAGATGCCCAAGGATGGGGCCAAACTCTCGGCCTGTGACATCGCCTTGCTCAAACAGTGGGTGGATGCCGGCGCTCTCAACAACTAAGCGCAGCCAGCCTCCCCTTTATGAAACCCATCTATTGCTGGCCACTGCTCGTGCTGTGGCTGTTGTGCGTGCCCAAAGCCCACGCCCAGAAGTACCTTACCCGCGACGGAGTGGTCACCTTTTTCTCCACCAGCATCCTGGAAGACATTGAAGCCCGCACCGAGCAAGTGGCGGCCCTGGTGGACTTGAACAGCAACCAAGTGGCCTTTACGATTCCCATCAAGTCGTTTCAGTTCAAGCGCACGCTCATGCAGGAGCACTTCAACGAAAACTACATGGAGTCGGGCCGCTTTCCCAAGTCCTCCTTCTCGGGTCGCATCCTGGACCTGAACATGGAGGCGCTGCAGAAAGGCGGCTCGCAGCGGGTCACGGTGGAAGGCGACATAACGATCCACGGCGTCACCAAGCATGTGCAGGTCCCCGGGGCGCTGGAGCTGCAGAAAGGCAGCCTGCTGGTGCACGCCTACTTCAGCGTCGCGCCGGCCGACTACAACATCGAGATCCCGCTGCTCGTGCGCGAAAACATTGCCAAGATTGTCGGCATCCGCCTGGCCCTCTCCTGTGAGCCGATCGCGCAGCTCAGTCTTACCAAGTAACTTATCCTTTCGATTATATGCTTCATTTCTACAAACCAACCCCTAGCCGCTGGGGCTTTATGCTGCTGCTGGCCGGGCTCGCTTGGACACGAACTGCTTGTGCGCAAGATGATTTACTGACTCAACTGGAAAGCCAGGAAACAAAGCCCACTAAAACGGAGCTGGTCGACGCCACCTTCAAGAGCACGCGGCTCATCAGCGGCCACACCGTGCAGACGCCCGGCCAGGGCACGATGGTATTCTTGATTTCCCACCGCTTTGGCACCCTCAACAGTGGCGCTTACAACTTCTTCGGCCTCGACCAAGCCACCCTGCGGCTGGGCTTCGAGTACGGGCTGACGGACCGCTTGACTGCGGGCGTGGGACGCAGTTCCTTGGAAAAGACGTTCGATGGCTTCCTTAAGTATAAAGCTCTTCGGCAAACTACGGGCTTGCATGCCATGCCGGTCTCGGTCACCTTGTTTGCTTCTTCGGCCCTGAACTCGCTCAAGTACAGTGATACGTACGAGCATACCTTGCCCCGGCGCCTGGCCTATACGTATCAGGCACTGATCGCGCGCAAGTTCAGCTCGGATTTGTCGTTGCAACTCATGCCCACGCTGGTGCACAGCAACCTGGTGGCCACGGCGCAGGAGCACAACGACGTGTACGCCCTCGGCTTTGGCGGCCGCCAGAAGCTCACCAAACGCACCTCGCTCAACGCCGAGTACTACTACCTGCTGCCGGCGGGCAAACCCACGGGCGTGCGCAACGCGCTGGCCTTGGGAGTGGACTTAGAGACCGGGGGGCACGTGTTCCAGTTGCACGTAACCAACTCGCAGGGCATGATCGAGAAGTTCTTCGTGAGCGGCACACGCGGCAACTTCTTCAACGGGGACCTGTATTTCGGCTTCAACGTGAACCGCAACTTCACTATCCGCCCCAAGCAAGGCTTCCGAAAATAGGCTATCCAGCAACCCCTACTCTTCTTGCCTCATGCGCGTCAAGCTTCTGCTCCTGCTGCCCATCGGGGCAACGCTTACTTGGGCCAACTGGAATGCGCCCGAAATGCACCACTTCGTTGAACCTGCTGCCACCGTTGTCTGGCAACTCGCCCCGCTGGCTAGCCCAACAGCTGCCCACGCGCTGGAAATGCAACTCACGCAGACGTCCGGCGTAAAGGCCTGCGCCGTAAGCTGGCGGACCAACTGCGTGGCTTTCGTTTACCACCCCGCTCAAGCAACACCCGCCACGCTTGCCCGAGCCGTCCGCCGGATAGGGGTAGAAGTAGTCAGTCCCCATTCTGTTCCTTCGCCCCGGCCTGCTATCCGACAGTGCCCAGTACCTCCGGGTTATACACTGCTGATTGATCGTATCCGCTTCTCCCTCAATCTGCGGCGCTTTTTTGTGAACGCCTAGGCCCCTGGCTTACTAGTTCTCCAAGATTCCTTCCGCGTTTCTTCCCGTTTTTACTTTTTACTTTTTTCTCGCTTTTCTTACTCTTTACCCTTCATGCGTACTCTTCAACTCTGGCTTGCCAGCGCAGGCCTGCTGACGGCTGGTTTGCTTGCTACGGCGTGCAACTCTTCGACTGATACTCCAGCCCCGGATTCCCTCTACCTCCGCATGGGCGGTAAAGCGGGCATCGAAGGCGTAGCGGACCAGATGGTCGCCAACGTAGGAGCTGAAACCGGTACGCCAAACTCGTTGATGCTGCGCTCGCATAAACCAATGCTTGATGCTATCACTGGGGTGAATGGGGCTGCTCCTACCGACCCAACCCGCTTGACCCGTCTACGCAATAACGTAGTAGACCAGTTTACGGCTATTACCGGGGGGCCGCTGCCTTATACTGGCCAAACCATGCTGGCGGCTCATACCAACATGAAAGTAACCGACGCCGAATACAAAGTCTGGCGCGAGCTGCTCGACAACTCATTGCAGAAGAACAATATTGGCGTGAAAGAAAAAGCGGAATTCACGGCCCTAATCGATGCTATGAAGGCCGACGTTGTCGGTCACTAGGGCAAGCTGCTTTCCAACAGAAAGGCCACCTGCGGGTGGCCTTTTTACTCTTCTTTATTTAGTATCAGCAATCCACTATGACGTATCCATTCAAGGCAGTTAGCTTGACTTACAAAAAAGCGCCCTTAGGCATACGGGAGCTACTGGCCTTAGATGAGGCATCGTGCAGTTGCTTGCTACACAAATTGCAGCATGAACTAGGCTTGTCGGATTTGCTGGTACTCAGTACGTGCAACCGTACAGAAGTGTATTACGCTGCCGAGAAAGACCAAAGCGCCGCCATTATTGAAGCGCTTGGACAAGTCAAGGGGATAGCGGATAGCCCGAGGTGGCAGTCTTATTTCATGGCTTTAAATTCCAGCCAAGCAGCTGTACAGCAATTATTCGAAGTTGCTTTGGGCCTTGATTCTCAGGTGGTCGGCGACATGCAAATCAGCAACCAAGTTAAACGGGCTTATCAACGCTCAGCAGAAGCTGATGCGGCGGGTCCATTCCTGCATCGGTTGCTGCACTCCGTCTTGGCCGCCAATAAACGAGTACAGCAAGAAACGGCTTTCCGCGATGGCGCTGCTTCCACCTCCTATGCCACGCTGGAACTGGTGCAGGAATTAACCGCTACAATGGCTCAACCACGCGTGCTGATTGTTGGACTCGGTGAAATTGGAAAAGATATTTGCCGTCACTTCGGAAAAAGCAAACGTTTTGCTGAAGTGACCATCTGCAACCGGACGCGGCTAACGGCCGAATTGTTGGCCGCCGAGAACGGCTTGCACGTGCTGGATTTCGAACGCATAGCTGACGGGCTGCAAGCAGCCGATGTGGTGATTTCTTCACTTGCCGCGCCCACCCCGTTTTTCACCCGAGACTTGGTGGGCAGCCTGCCGCAAGAGCGACCCACGCTTTTCATAGACCTCTCCGTACCACGCAGCGTTGCCCCCGAATTGGAAAGCACGCCGGGCGTAACAGTCTACAATATTGATACTATTCAACATAAAGCCTCCCAGGCGCTGGCCCAACGCTTAGCGGCCATACCGCACGTACAGGCTATTATTCAGGAGAGCATGGTTACCCTGCATGCTTGGACCCGGGAAATGCAAATAGCCCCTACCATTCAAAGGTTGAAAAGCATGCTCGAGTTATTGCGGCAACAAGAAGTCGGGCGGTTTCAAAAAAAGGTTAGTCCCGACGAAGCACGTCGCTTGGATGAGGTTACCAAGTCCTTAACCCAGAAGTTTTTAAAACTACCTGTCTTGCAACTTAAAGCCGCCTGCCAGCGAGGCGAAGCCGAACAGCTGACAATCCTATTGACCGAGCTTTTTGCCCTCGAGATGCGTAGTTAGGAATAGCTTATAATATTCCGCCAACATGGCTTCTAATGTGGGACCTCGCATTATATAAACTCGGGTGGCAGGCCATGGTTAGAAGCTTCACTGTATATTCTTGACCTATTCAAAACTCAAGCTTGCCCGGTGCTGAAAGTCAAGCAGTCAAAACAAGTTTTGATGTAAACTTAGGTTCAGGGCCACGCCGGATTCAGCTATAGCAAGGGCTTGCTTGAGCAGCTTGCAAAAGACGGCCATCAGGGCCAGCTTTTTATTGTCCTCCTTGGCACCAAGCAAACAGGACAAGCATACCCGCCGTCTTGCGCCCAAGGATGGAAATCGAGATAGACGCGTTCATTTCCAGTGTAAAGTGCTGCTCCAAGAAGGCCATTGATTTGGCTTCGGTGACTTCTACTTGCCGACCCAAAGCTTTTAACGTCTGCGGCAGGTGCGGCGGCGGCAGGGCGGCGAAGACATTCTTGCTCCTTATTTCCCTTTTAAGTACTTGCTGCGTAACCTACTCGAGCTGTTGGCATTGGACGGTCCTGATTTCCCTGGTTGTTAAGGCTTGACAACTTGCTGCGGACCATATTGTAACAACCAGTGTATCGTGGCGCCTCATTTCCTAGCCCGCAAATGAACCTTTGAAGCATCTAATTAAAGTCATATACTAAGCATTTAAGTTATATTTAGTTTAACTAAACTAATACAAATATTATTATTCATTAATTATAATATTACCTTGATATTACTTGCTATATTTAACCTGCTTTTACCCCTCCGATTTATCCCTTTTACCTCATTTTATAGAGTTGGATATTATTGTTGAAATCTGCTGCTGCCGCTCGCCGCAAATGACTTTTTGATCTGCTCGTTACTATTTCCCCGCGCTCTTCTCTCTTCACCCCTGTTGTTTACATTTTATTATCAGTAAGTTCTTATGAACCAACTAGTACACCTCATTGCTTTGCGCAAACCATTTCTACTCTTGGGCACGGCGGCCCTGCTCGTTTCCTCTTCCTTAACCCTTAGTAGCTGCGGCGAAAAAGAAACCACGGTCACTCCCCAGGAGCCCCTTACTGTTCAGCTGGCAACCACGGCTACGCTAGGCTCTTTTCTGGTTGATGCGGATGGGAACACACTTTATTACTTTACCTTGGATACGGGTGGCACCAGCATGTGCCCCAGCGGTCCTTGTCTCGATGCTTGGCCCATTTTTTATGATGCCAAGCTGACCGTTGGAAATGGGTTGAAAGCCAGCGACTTTGCTACCATCACCCATCCCAATGGGCAGCTTCAAACGACGTACAAAGGCTGGCCGCTTTATTACTACGCAATCAAGAACACCACCACCGGTCAGTATACGCGCGAAAAGCCTGGTGAGGCACTAGGGCAAGACTTAGGCCACCATTGGTTTGTGGTCCGCACAGATTACAGCTTGATGGTAGGCACCAAAGCGCTGCTCGATAAGAACACGAACACAACCAGCCTCAAGAATTTCTTGATTGATCCGCAAGGTCGCACGCTCTATACGTATGCCAAAGACAGCAAAAGCCCGAGCACGCTGCCAACCAACTGCACCGGTAGCTGCGCAACTGCTTGGCCCGTGTTCTTCAATTCCAGTGTCAGCCTGCCCACTTTCGCTGATCTAAAAGCCAGCGACTTCGGCACTATCACACGCACCGACGGGACCGGCAACTCCACACAAAAGCAACTTACCTATAAGGGAATGCCCTTGTATTACTGCGCTGGTGACAACCAAACACCCGGTAAAACCGAGGGCCATAATCTCACCACGAATGGGGAGCCGTGGGTCGTGGCCGAGTTTTAACTTCTGGCGCGCAGCCTGATCAGCTTACCTTAACGCTCGGCTACCTAACACTTCGTCAAGTTTTGGAGTCGCTTCGCTACAAGAGCAGGCTGCACATACTTATTGTTGCCCTTTGGGCTTAGGTGCCTGCTCCCAAGCCCGCGTCGCGCGAGCCCTGGTCAGCACATGGCCACTCTAACCTCCCATACTTTACTTATCTCCCCAGGCACACCATCCGCGGTCTTGCCTATCGGTACCGGTGCCAAGAGAAACTCTCGCTTGGCACCGGTACCGATAGCTTGGCCTACACACTTATTTATGAACCGTTTTACTTGTTGGATTTCGTTTCTGATTACCCTTCTAGTGGCTGGCTGCAGTTATGACAGTGCAGAAGAGCTAGCACCCAAGGCCCCTTGTACGCCCCCGGCCGTCGCGTCGTATTCACTGGCCGTCTCTCCCTTGCTCGACCGCAACTGCCGCACCTGCCACAGCTCCACGCTGGTTACGGGCGGGGTGAACCTGGAAGACTTCGCCGAACTCAAGCGCCGCGCCGGCACGGGCCAGTTGCTGGGCGTGGTCAGCCACGCCCCGGGCTTTGCCCAGATGCCCAAGGATGGGGCCAAACTCTCGGCCTGTGACATCGCCTTGCTCAAACAGTGGGTGGATGCCGGCGCTCTCAACAACTAAGCGCAGCCAGCCTCCCCTTTATGAAACCCATCTATTGCTGGCCACTGCTCGTGCTGTGGCTGTTGTGCGTGCCCAAAGCCCACGCCCAGAAGTACCTTACCCGCGACGGAGTGGTCACCTTTTTCTCCACCAGCATCCTGGAAGACATTGAAGCCCGCACCGAGCAAGTGGCGGCCCTGGTGGACTTGAACAGCAACCAAGTGGCCTTTACGATTCCCATCAAGTCGTTTCAGTTCAAGCGCACGCTCATGCAGGAGCACTTCAACGAAAACTACATGGAGTCGGGCCGCTTTCCCAAGTCCTCCTTCTCGGGTCGCATCCTGGACCTGAACATGGAGGCGCTGCAGAAAGGCGGCTCGCAGCGGGTCACGGTGGAAGGCGACATAACGATCCACGGCGTCACCAAGCATGTGCAGGTCCCCGGGGCGCTGGAGCTGCAGAAAGGCAGCCTGCTGGTGCACGCCTACTTCAGCGTCGCGCCGGCCGACTACAACATCGAGATCCCGCTGCTCGTGCGCGAAAACATTGCCAAGATTGTCGGCATCCGCCTGGCCCTCTCCTGTGAGCCGATCGCGCAGCTCAGTCTTACCAAGTAACTTATCCTACGTTTATATGTCTTGTTTTTACCCGCTATCCGCACGCCGGCTGACTTTTATGTTTCTGCTTACCGGCCTCCTAGGCGGCGCCCGGCAAGCCCGTGCCCAAGCCGACTTGTTGACTCAACTAGAAACGCAGGAAGTTAAGCCCACTGGCACCGAAGTGGTCGACGCCACTTTCAAGAGCACGCGGCTCATCAGCGGCCACACCGTGCAGACGCCCGGCCAGGGCACGATGGTATTCTTGATTTCCCACCGCTTTGGCACCCTCAACAGTGGCGCTTACAACTTCTTCGGCCTCGACCAAGCCACCCTGCGGCTGGGCTTCGAGTACGGGCTGACGGATCGGCTCACCGCCGGCGTGGGACGAAGCTCGTTGGAAAAGACGTTCGATGGCTTCCTTAAGTATAAAGCTCTTCGGCAGAGCACGGGGGCGCACCCGGTTCCCCTATCCGTGACCTTGTTTGCTTCTTCGGCCCTGAACTCGCTCAAGTACAGTGATACGTACGAGCATACCTTGCCCCGGCGCCTGGCCTATACGTATCAGGCACTGATCGCGCGCAAGTTCAGCTCGGATTTGTCGTTGCAACTCATGCCCACGCTGGTGCACAGCAACCTGGTGGCCACGGCGCAGGAGCACAATGACGTGTACGCCCTCGGCTTTGGCGGCCGCCAGAAGCTCACCAAACGCACCTCGCTCAACGCCGAGTACTACTACCTGCTGCCGGCGGGCAAACCCACGGGCGTGCGCAACGCGCTGGCCTTGGGAGTGGACTTAGAGACCGGGGGGCACGTGTTCCAGTTGCACGTAACCAACTCGCAGGGCATGATCGAGAAGTTCTTCGTGAGCGGCACACGCGGCAACTTCTTCAACGGGGACCTGTATTTCGGCTTCAACGTGAACCGCAACTTCACTATCCGCCCCAAGCAAGGCTTCCGAAAATAGTGGCAGCGCTGCTGTGCTCTATGCAAGCAGAGAAGCAAATAAAAAAATAGCGACCAAGAAGGAGCCCCGGCGCTAAGGTAGATGCCTTAGCGCCGGGGCTCCTTCTTGGTCGCTATTTTTTTAATGCAAGGAGTTCTGCTACTTCCGCGACGCCGGGTGATCTGCGGCGGAGAACTGGATAGTCCAGTAAAAACGGACAGTGAGCTAAAAAAGTTGATTTTGAAGTCGAGTTCAAATTAATGAGGCGAGCGGTAATTCAAGGCGGAGTATCGGCCGTCAAGGTTGAAGTAGGTGTCGAGGTAGTAGGCCACCTCCAGTCGTGCCTCTTCACAGTTGGCAAACGCGCTGCCATGAGGCAGCAATTCGGTGGGCATTTGGGCGTCCAGGTGCCCGCCCACTACGCACCTGGAGCAGGCATGTAGTCCTCCTCCAAGACCTCCGCCCCAATCGGGAGAAACTGCTCGGCTAAATCCGCTATAAACTGCGTTTGGTTGAGAGGAAGTTTCGGTGCTTCATGCTTCGTATCGACAAAGGCTAAAGATAAGCAAACAGAGCCCCGACATTCCCTTCGTTAAGGGGGCCTTATCACGCGTAGCCCGAGTGCGGACAACATGATGAGATGCCTACTATTACTTTCCCTGCGTTTTCTTTACCAAAGCACTTCTTGAGGCATTGATCCACTTCCTCCTACACATTTTATGCTTGCTCCGCATCACCCAATAGCTAGAGGACACCTGCCGGCATTACCAGAGCGGCGCCGATGCAGTGCAAACTAGGCACAAGCGCCGAGCCGAAGGCACTGAAGCCTACGGCAGCCGCCTGACCCACTGGCTGCCCGACCAGTATTACCTACATGGTTAATTTCCAGGTGTGGATGAATTGAACTTGTAGTATCCTACCGGGTGACGCCATGAGGGGCTCCCCTCTTGCTTAGTCTAACAGACCTATCTACGGTGAAGCAGGAAGCCCCACTCGGATTAGAGTGGGGCTTTGGTGTTGCAGCAGATGCGCTAGGGCCGGCAAACACCTCCTGTTAACCCGGCTTAGCGTTTCAAGCCTACGAGACGCTCCTACGAGTTGTTGCCAACGGCGTCACGGTCTCCGCCTGTCAAGAGCTCGTTTGGTGTAGCGGGACCGGCTTCTTCCGCTACCCTAAGTAACTTCGACTTCCACCCGGCAGAGGTTGTCTAGCCGATTGTCATTTTAGAAACGTGCATTCAACACCTGTTCAGATCACTCTTGTCACCTACTATAGCTGACGGTTAGCTGAAGAAACTTGACGAACGAGGGGCTATGGTTGGGCGGCGCGTCCCAATTCCGTGAAAGGATGACTCGAGTCATAGAGCACATCGGCATCCTCGACATACCACTGCAAGAAGGTCGCTAAGGAAGTAGTGAGTACCACAAATTCGTTTGCGCCCGGCAGGATGCCGATTCGATACCCTTCGCCCTGGTCTTCCGTCAGCACCCCATATTCCCAACAGGCATGCAGAAAGCTGATAAACACGGTTACCCTCGCTTGTTGCCGCGTGGCGGCTTTCGCTGTCACAACCAGCCATTCTTGCACCTCGGTTTGCAAAGCTTCCACTGGTAGAAACGAGCAGAAGTTCTCATCCACTCCTTCGGGATAGAGCTCGGGCGTGCCATTGGCTTTACTATAGAACGCTACAAAATCAGCGGGTAAGGTGACCCCATGGGCGGTGATCACCTGCTGCACGTAGGGCACGCCCACGGACGGGCACGCAATGGCTTGCCGCTGCCTACGCGATAACCGGCACCACGCAACCAGGCTGCCCTGCGAGGCAACAACCATTCCCCACGATGGGGTGGCTCCGCGTTCAACTAAATAGAAGTGCGGTAGGTCACTGCAACGGTCACCTTATTTGAGGCCTACCCAGGTCTTGTCCGTCCTGTTGTTGGTGCATTTTTCTAGCCGAATGGACCGCTGCCCTGGCAGGAGTTGACCTTTTCCTGTTGACAACTCTTTCCGCCTTTCTATGGCGCTCAGCGCTGAACTGATTGAAGCCAGGAGGATTTCGCGGCGCTGTCGCCAGTCGGCACGGTCTTCTGTTTCGCCTGTGAGTATCTCTGGCGTATCAATTCCCCTAATTAGGGGGCCTTTAGAACGAGTACATAGGAGGGCTTAGACGTCTTACAAGGGACGTTTAGAAAAAGCCGACGTTGTTGGATCAGGTTGCAGCGGCTTAGCTATTGCGTACCACTGGTAGAGTAGACCTCAAGGTATCTTATTTATGTCCAATTTATTTGCGGCAGAGTTAACTAGGTAAAATACAGCGGTTGGCTTGATCCTTGTACGTGAATTTCTACATTATCTTCGTGCTGCCTACGTACGCTAGCCCTATCTAATCGAGGATTTAACTGCCACCCTACTTTATTTTCTACTCTGCCTATGCACCATATTCTTTACTTAAGCCAAGTTAGCGCCTCCCTGTGCGAGGATGCATTGCAAAGTTTACTGGAGAAATCCCGAGTTAATAACCAAGAGCGTAACATCACGGGTATCCTCCTGTATTGTGCCCCGCAGTTTATGCAGCTCCTAGAGGGCGAAGAAGTTGACGTGGCACGGCTCTACTCGAAACTAGCCCAAGACCCCCGACATACGGGCCTCATCAAGCTGGCGGATAAACCCGTCACGCACCGCAGCTTTGCGGAGTGGAGCATGGCCTTTGAGACGGTATCCGAGGAGAAATTCACGTATTTAAGCGGCTACCTGCCCGTTGCCCAAGTTGACTTCACGACGGCCTCCTTCAGCGGGAGCGATAGCGCCCTATTGCAAATGGCCAAAGCCTTTGTCTGTGCTCCCCCTTTGTAGTTCTTACCCGAGTTCTGTTCACCCAAGGGCGGCTTTCCCCGCTCCTCAAGCAACGGTCTCCTAGCGCGTGTAGTACCGGCCGTTTTGATTGCGCGCTCTTTCCCAGTGCTACGGCTACGGTCAACCAGCCGCGCCTGCGTCCCCCCGCACCCCCTGAGTGCTGAGAGAGGCGGGCCCAGAGCAGCGCATAGGTAGTGGTGTCGTAGCAAAGCTCGCAGTAGAAATCGCCTACCTGGTAGAAGCCTACCGCGCGGTTTCTTTCCCAACGGCTAGCCAGCAAGGTGCCTTCCGTGAACAGCACGCCGGCTTGCTGGGCGAGAGGCATGGCGCAAAAAGCTGCGCGAGAAGTCGCCATCAGGTGGTTGGAATTCACTGGTAGGGGGCAGTGCGCAAAGAAAGCGTATTTTAGCTACTCGGGTCCGGAGTCGATCACCTACCGTACATCTCCTTTACACGCGGCAAGCGGGTACCACGAGGAGGTTACGCTCCCACTGGCCTGATCGAGTTTGTTGTCTGAGCTCAGCGTCCCCCACCGTTTCGGCCTTGCATCCTTCTGCACTACTTCAACGCCTGCAGTGAAGAGTAGTTTGGTTGCTGCGCACTAGTGCGTAGTTCCGGCTCGGGATCTTAGCCGGCACCCACCGCCGGTTGCTCTTGTTGCTGTTAATGGGCTTGTTTCTGCTCGTGGAAGCGTCGGGTGTGCTCGGTCACTTTGCCAACACGAGTGTCGGGTACCGCATTAGGGTCGTCACGCTGGTGCTGCTCGAGGTGTGGATCGGCTATTGGATGGCTCGCATACTTAACCCGGAACCCGTTCGCTTGGTACCGAATTAAGCGTAAAGCGTGGATAGTACACCCTACACGGCTTCAACTCCTACCAAGCTTGTAGTAAAGGAGTCCAATAACTATCCACTGCTCGACCATATACGTCCGGGTATTGGAGCGTTTCTGTGGACAGAATATCGTTTGATTAATTAGCCTTTGAATGAGTAAAACTACACGAAGGAGTGTCCCACTATATCGTCTAGCGAATCAATGACTCATTTACCGTTCTTAAGCTGACTTCTTGGGACAGCGCTAGGCAGGTAGTATAATGTTGACTGCCCTGCCTAGACCCCACTGCGGGCAACTAGAAAGAGTTGCGCCACGGTTGAGCCAGAACGCAGAATCCCCTTATCTTGCGCTGCTGGTCGTAGCACGTTGCCACGCCCGGAACAAGGCCAGGTCAAGGATAGCTTACTTCATTTTCTGAAAAAAAACAGCTGTCCAATTACCTGGTCTTGCTCCGGGCGCGGCGCGTGTGGCTGCCCTTCTAGAAGCAGTAGCTCAGGGGTAGAGCATGAAACAGCACGCGAATTACCCACCCGGGTCAACCTGTGCTTCCTTCTTGGTTTTTAGGGTCGTTGGTTCGAATCCAACCTGCTTCACTCCCTTCGTTTTAGGGTGCAAGAGGACCAGCGTTCCGATCTCTATTTTTGCTATCCCTCCTCAGGCCTATATGTCTGCTTCTTACTTAACAGTTAGCCTACGCCAGCAGGCCATCTATATTCCTGCGGCGGCTTCCTTCACTCTGCCCTCTACCTTGTCGGAGGACACTGGTTTACTCGTCGCCAATCTGGCCAAGCTCGGGTACGGCGTGTCGGAGCCGTTGCTGCGCGCCCTCGAGCAGTCGACGCCCGCTTTTCAGACACACCTGCTGGCGGTTGTGCGCGACGTGCTGGGCGTTCAGAAGAATTGGACCCCGCTGGTCAAGGCGTGGGACACGCCCACAGGCGAGGGGCCCCTGGATCACCTGCTGACTCTTTTCGCCACGCTGTTTCAAGCAAAAGGCACTCGCTTGCCCTGTGGCCATATCATTCCGCCCAACACCTTCCCGCTCGAACGCTATAACGGGTGCCCTTTCTGCGGGACGCCGTTCGAATTCGCGACGCTCGAGCACACGGGGCAAGCCAGCAAGCTCAAGGTGTTGGCCTTGTGGACGGAGGCGGACCTCACCGCCTTTTTGCGGGACTTATTGACGTCGAAAACGGCCCTGGACGCTACGCAGCGCGATAGTCTGACGCGCCTGCTGGCCGAGTTGCCTCTGCCAGCGTCGGTTTCTATTGCCATGAAAGAAACCCGCATGACCGTCATTGAAGCGTATGTCAACTTGCAGCAGCCCGAGAAAGCGCAGGCCTTGTTTACCTCACCCACCGACATCCTGCGCTACTTATGGTACCAGCGGACTGGGTTGCTGCAGCTCGTAGAACCCAAAACGATTCGGCAGCGCCAGCAGAAGAATAGCCGCAGCATCGTCTGGACGATCGATCGCAACGCGCAAGTAGAAGCCAAGCTGAAAACGCAGGCCACCGCGGGCCTGAAACTCAAGTACAGCCGCCGGGAAGCGGTCATGGTGGCTGACTGGCTCACGGCCCTGCCGCAAAGCCCGGCGCAACTCTGCGAGATGATGCACCCCAAGCGGGGGATGTGGGTGCGCTTTATTCGGGCCCTGCGCCTAGCGGAGTATAGCAAGCGGCCAGCCCACACCAAACTGCGGGAGACGCTGGACTTGTTCTACCGCCAAGCCTACCCGGTGTGGCAAGGACGAGTCAACCATTATCGGCTCAAAGGGGACGCACCGCAGACCTTGGCCTTGCTGCAGCAGCGGCCCGGCTTGTTTGCCCGTTCCCTGTTTGCCAACATGCTGTGGTTCGGGGCAGAGCCCACGGTGGCCGCCTTTGCCGACGTAATCGACCAGGTACCTGCCCGCCTGGTATTCACGCTGAATTCGTACGCCGACACCTACTTTGTGCCGAACAGTAAACGGGTGGTTAAACCCCTCGGGAGCGTGAGCAAACAAATTCCGGCCAACCAGCTGCTCTCGCTGTATGAAGCCCCGGAACTAGAGGCCATGCAAGCGGCGGTTGCCAACCTGTGCCTGTTGGCTATGAAGCGTCGGTTTGCCGCTCAACCGACGGCGCATCACACGATCTATATCGACCCGGTCCTGTTCAAGATTCCGGTTGCCATCGGGGACCGGAGCGAGATCGTGCAGGACGTGTCGGCGGCCCTGATGGGTACCCGTTTTCCCGTGGCAGGCGACACCGTGCGCCTATTTATGCAATGGGGGGTGGGGCTCCCGGCCCAACATTTAGATATGGATTTGAGCTGCACCGTGTCCTACGCGACCCATACGGAAAGCTGCTCCTTCTCCCAGTTGGTGGTGACCGGTTGTAAGCACAGTGGCGATATGCAATACATTCCCGATCAAGTCGGGACAGCGGAGTACATCGAGGTCGACTTGGTTGCGTTGCAGCAAGCCAAAGCGCGGTACGTCACCTTCACCACGAATGCGTACACCTCGGGTTCGCTTTCGCCGAACCTGGTGGTGGGCTGGATGAACAGCCAGCAGCCCATGCGCATTTCCAGCAGCGGGGTGGCCTACGATCCGTCTTGCGTAGCGCAGCAGGTACGTGTCACCAAGAGCCTGACGAAGGGACTCGTGTTTGGCGTGCTCGATGTGGCGCAACGCGAGATCGTGTGGCTGGAAATGACGTTTCAGGGTCAGCTGGTGCGCAACCTCAACCTAGAAGGCGTGCAGACGCTGCTGCGCAAACTTGAAAGTAAACTCAGCATTGGCCAGTTGCTGGCAATCAAGGCCCAGGCACAGAACCTGCAGGTGGTGGACACGGCTGAAGCTGACGAAAGCTATACGGCCGCATGGGCCATGAACACAGCGGCGGTCACGAACCTGTTAGTAGACTAGAATAGCCAAAGACTGAACTTTCATCCTCAAACAGGGAAGGGGCCAATCCACGCCGGTCCGGAAATACAAAAACAGCCGGCCGTGCCCGGGAGCCAAGTCCGCCTGCCACGCGACTATTACTTCGTAGGGAATAGCTGCGGGTGCCACTGGTGAACCCGCGTCTTCCGGCACGAGACGGCCGGCGCGGGCAAGCACCTGCCAGCTATGCCGAGTGCGGGTGACGTCGGCCTTCTGGCGTGTCACCCGTACGTGTTGCACATCTTTTGCGCCCACGCTCTGCGCCCCCTCCATGTGCCACCCCGTCGCACTCGATGTGCAAGCGGGTCAGGTGGGGCAGAAACACAATCACTTCGGGTAGTAGCTCCTCGGCCAACTGCTGTCGCAGCGCGGGCAACTGCTTACCCTTCATGTACACCCGGATCAGGGTGTTGTAGCCGGCCGGACCAGCGTTGAGCGCGGCCTCGGCGCAGTGCAGCACGGCGATTATGTGCTCCGCCGTGGTGGTTTCCTCCCGAGCCTGGCGCAGCATGCGCAGCACGGCCTGTCGGTTGTCGCCGCTGCTGCAAGACCTTGCGGGCGTAGGCCGCGGAAAAAGCAATGCGCAACTAGCCGCTATGAATTTCCAGCTTATCGGCCCAGTTGAGCACGGCTCGAAATCCCAGGCCCTTGGCCCCGATCTGGTCGGCATCCAGGGATTTGGGGCTCAGGTTGCTGTAAAGCAGGCACTGTACACCCGCTTCGGTGAAGATAGCTCCGGTGTTGGCCACTTCCAGTATGCGTCCATGCAGCCGAATGGACACTTGCCCAGGGCGGTTTTTGGGATCGCGGCCGGCCGCGTCGTCGGCGTTTTGTAACAGTTCCAGCAGCTGCCGCCTGTCGTAGTCGGCGCTGACTTGCTGCTCCAGCATGTAGTCCTGCAGAATAAGCGTCGAGTCCCGCCGGTACACGTCCAAGCGCTCCTGCATTTTTGCTCAACGAATTGCTGCAGGTATAGAGATTTAGCCACGAATAAGGTAGAAGAGAATAAGGAAAGGGGCACTAAACATACACGAAGAGCAACAAACTACTGCACTGCGTATCCAAGTTTTGATAGTCTGTGGTCAGCTGCTGGCCAGCCCGACAATCTGTAGTGCGGACACCCATACTGCGTCCTCAGCCATATTACCTCTGTCGCGGCAAGCGGAATTCGTTGCCTCTTTGAACGGGCAGTTCTGCAAAAGTCACTAGCAAGCAGGTGATGGTCGGCCACATAGAGCCGACGGACAACATTAGGTGTGCAAGTAAAAGGCTGTATCCAGCTGCTCGGTTACCAGAATAGGCGTGGCCTGCAGCAAGTGCAGCTGGCCGATGACGTGCGCGGACGGATGGCCGTAGGTGTTATTTGAGCCGTAGGAAATAATGGCCTGCACGTCTTTATCAAGGGGCAGCGGGACAAAATTATGTACGGAGCCGTGGTGCGGCACTTGTAGCGTTTGAATACGGTCCCAGCGGCTGCCTAGCCGGGTTTGCAAATCGGCCGGCAGCGTCGGAATATTTAGATCTAGGTCCCCTAGGTACAAACACCCTTCTTTCTCTACGCTCGCGTAAAAAGGGTGCCAGCAGGTGCAACTGTGGCCTCGATGCAACAACCTCATCGGGTCCGTAAGCGCGCCGGAATAAACAACCAGTGAGTTCTCGTTTAGATCCCCGTCTAGGCTCCGGTAAGCTTTGGACAAATCTTTTTTCCGGTTGATAACCTGCTCCAGGTTACCGAGCGTGCCGAGTTCTATTTTAAGCTTTTTCAGCATCGCCACAAACGTGGTCCGCCGGGCAGCATACTCGTAATTGTATGGAACATACTCCCAGAAGGCTGTTTTATGAAGCGTCAGCCGCAGGGGCGTGCCGCTGGTAATGGTGCGCAGGCGTCCCGGCTGCTTCCCCGCGGGCGCGGCAGAGTCCCGCAAATCCTGGTCTTGTTCGCCTGGTACCTCTACGAACCGATCGTTGTTAAGAATAATCTCAGCGGCCGTTCCGGCATTGGGGTCAATAGGCTCTACGAAAATAATGCGGGTACGGCGGCCGAAGTAGGCCCGAGGGTTATCAATCAGCACCGAGCTAAAGCCCTCGTACTCCAGGAAGTTCTCCAACTTAACCAGTACCCGCGCCTCCTCCGTGAGCTTGGGTAACACCACGGCGCGGATGGTGTACTTGCGCTTTAACTCATCCAGCCCATTGATATGATCGGCGTGGAAGTGAGAAATAAACAAAAGATCAATCACGGTACCGCGCGGCAGGGCTGTGGCCACCTTACGCAGAAAGTGCTCCTTGGGCGCCGTCAGCGAGCCACAATCGTAGACTATGGTCAGGGTTTGGTTACCCTCGCGATGCTGTTCGGTATAGAAGGCTCCTTGACCAATGGGATGAAACGTGCGGATAAAAGACGGGGACATGCAGCGAGCTGTGTGGCAATAACTGATTTCAGGGGCGGTGCCCGGAATAAGGAAGACGATAAGATAATGAGCCTAGACATGAAGGCAAACAGTTCGCGTTTAACCTACCAGTTGAGGTGTGCCAGGTAGCAGGCAGCAAGCTACCTTCAGTGGTCGTGGCCTATGTGGGACCTTAGTCATCTTTATTGGTAGTTAGTCAACGCTTTCTTAAGTAGTTTCCGCAGCGAATGCCGTAGCGAGTCGGGCGCCAAGACTTGGAGATCGGGACCATAACTGAGTAGATTCGTTTTAAGCTCCTGGTTGATAATTAAGCGCAGCTCAATTTCCAACCCTGCCTTGGTATCGCTCAGAACAACCTGGCTGGGATGAATTGCTTTGGTCAGGACGTAGGGAGCGCGCCCGCTCGACATTCGCAAGCGTACAGTTTCAATGCATGAACTTGTTTGCGGAATGGTTACCCCAATGAGAGAGGTGAAATAGGCGCCGAAATCAACCGTGGCTGGGCGAAAGACGATTTGGCTGTCGTCTATGTCCTTGATGCGGTCGAGTGCGTAATTCTGCAACTGGTCCCCTTTGGCGTCGTTTTGAGCGATGAGGTACCACCGCCCATTGAACGTTTTGAGCAGGTAGGGATGGACCTCTTCCGCACGTGCTTTCGGGGCCCGGTAAGGTTGGTATTCGATCCGCAAGGGGGTTTTCTCCGAGATGGCCTTGTATAAGCGTTTCAGGTGCTCTGTACCTGTGTACTCCGGTGCGGCCTCCAATTGCAGAACCGGACCAGCCGCCTCGTCACTATTGGGCAAGTGCTGCTCCAACCGACGGATCAACTCGTTTAACTCATCCGCCAAGCCCAAACCCCGCAAGGCTTTCAACGGGTGCAGGCTCTGATGCAGGATCAGCAAATCGGCACTGGTCAGGGGAGTGTTGCGAATGGAGAAACCCGGCTTTGTATAGTGATAGCCCAGCCGGCGCGAATACTTAATGGGGGCATTGTATCCGTTTAGCTTTTTCATGTGGTGCAGATCCCCTTTCAGCGTACGCTCGCACACCCCGTCGCCACCGGCTTCCCTGTACTCGTCCTCTACGGCCGCGAGCAAGTCCTTGATGGTCCAGGTGCGGTTACGGCGCTGCAGGCATTTATCGATGATGAGGTAGCGGTCGTGCGCGCTTTTATTGACAGGCATGATGCACCAGCGACTTTTATGATGAGGCTCTGCGCGAAGCGGCCTTGGGAGTACAAAGCTTCGTGCAGTAGAGCCCTTTTGCTGAAGGCCCAGGACGAAGATAAACATATCGCCGCTTGCCTGGGCAACGCGGCATCGTTATTAGTAATGCCTCCAGCAACCAAGCAGCTCCTTGATAAACCATATTTATGCTGCATTAATGCCTAGCTGATGAAGACATTAATGTAAGCTTTTTAAATTTTTTATGTCTGAATATCTGATGGTTATATAGATTTTAAGGCATCCAGAGGCAATCAATTTCAACTGTGCAAATAGGTTGCACAGTTCAATTATTGCTTTGTATTCGACAAGGGAATGTCGCCAGTTTCTGGTTATAGCCGGACTTAACCAGTGAGCGGGGAGGAATCCGTTGCCACCTATTGTTGAACCGAAACCAGCTGCTGGCTTTCTAGCCAGCGCCTGATTTCAAGGACGTAATTGCTTCACCACAATGCACCAAATCACCCTCTATAACCTGGGCAATGCCGATACCTCGCGGATTGACCTGGAAAACGGCAAAAAGCTGCTCATCGACTACGCCAACATGCGGTGCGCTACCGACTCCAAGGACAAGCGCATCGACCTGCCGGTCGCGTTACGGGCCGACCTGAAAAACGCCAAGCGCAACGACTACGACGTCGTCGCCTTCACCCACCTCGACAACGACCATACCTGCGGGGCTTCCGAGTTCTTTGAGCTGCTGCACGCGGCCAAATACCAGAGCCCCGACCGCGTGAAAATAAAAGAGCTGTGGGTGCCGGCGGCCGTCATCGTGGAGGAAGGCTGCGAAGACGAAACGCGCATCCTGCGGCAGGAGGCTCGTTACCGGCTCAAGCAGGGCCGCGGTATCCGCGTGTTCTCGGGTCCGGATCAGCTCACGGATTGGCTGGCTAATCAGGGCCTGACCCTGGCCGACCGGCAACACCTCATCACGGATGCCGGTACCCTGATTCCGGGCTTCAACCTGGCCACCGACGGCGTGGAGTTCTTCGTGCATTCACCGTACGCCAGCCGCACGGCCGGCGGCGGGCTCGCCGCCATGGACCGCAACAGCGACGCGCTGACCTTTCAGGCGACCTTTCAGGTAGGCAGCCAGAAAACCCGCATGCACTTCTTCTCCGACATCGACTGGCCGGTGATCAAGTCCATCGTGGAGGTGACCGAGTACTACAAGCGCTCCGAACGGTTGCAATGGGACCTGTTCAAGATTGCCCACCACTGCAGCTACCTATCGCTGAACTCCGAAAAAGGCAGCAACGTGACCGAACCCGAGCCGGCCATCAAGCGCCTCTTCGAGACGTATGGATTAAGCCGGGCCCGCCTGATTTCCACCAGCAAGCCCATTCCCAGCAACGACGAAGACAAGCAGCCCCCGCACCGGCAGGCCGCCGCGTACTACAAGGCCCAGGCTACCCGGCTCGGCGGCGAATTTCTGGTGACGATGGAGCACAAGAGCATCCTCTACCCCGAGCCCATCGTCATCAAGATTGATCAGATGGGCCCCAGCATCGGCAAACTGGCCGCGGCGGGTGGCGCGGCAAGCGGCAGTGTGGCGCCGCCCCGGGCCGGCCGCGGCCTGAACTAAACTGATTATGGACGTGAACGAGAACCCCTACTACCCGTTGCTCGGGGAGCCCGTGGAAGCAGGCTCCCTGCAGCTACACAAGGCCGTGGAACTGGTGCAGGTGCTGCAGCGGCCGGGCGCGTCATACGCCCAGCTGGTCAGCTGCCTGCGATTCCAGAAAGATGAAATTGTCGTTGTTGATGTCCAGCCCGAAGTGCCGCAGCACCCGAAGCACGACATTCTGCCCAACGAGCGAGTTGCCGTTGTCTTTACCGAAGCCGATGCCGAACACCAGTCGGTATTGGCACTGCGCCGGGATTTTCCACCGGTGCCACACCTGCATTTTGGTATCAAGGGCGAGCCCCGCAGACTGTGTTTGTACCTGGAGAGCTACGCCGATCTGAAACCAACCTGGACTGCGGCGGCGCTGCTGCGCCAATTGCAATACTGGCTGAGCCAGACCGCGCGTGGCGAACTGCACGCGGCTGATCAGCCCCTGGAGCAGGCGTTTTACGCCCCCGCCACTCGACTGGTGCTACCGAGTGCTTTCTACGCGTATGAGGCGTCAGACTTTGCTGCACCGCTTAAAGTAAGCTTCAGAAGCACGGTCCTAGGACAAAGCGTCTGGGTCGCTTCGGAGGCACCGGATGGCCAGCCGGCCCCACTGACCAGCTTCGTCTACACGGCCACGCCGCAGGTACACGGGATGATTCAGTTGCAGCCCCGTACCATCGCAGAGCTGCAAACCTATCTCTCGTCGGGTGACACTCAGTTTACCAAGGCCTTGCGCCAACATCTGAGGGTGCTGCAAGAAACGTCCGGCTTTGACAGCACTCAACAACTGTTGCTTATTATTCGGCTGCCCAAAATTCGTACGGCTACCAGCGGCGTGGAGAATATGGAAGTATGGGCGTTCGTTTCCGAGGGAACACTGGCCGAGCTCGGTGTAGACCTGGGGATCTGGGCCGTACACGACGGGACCCTGGCTCATTTGCTTCCCGCCGAGGTAACACGTACAGGGCAGCAAAGCCCGCTGAGCTTGCTCAGTCCAGTACGCGCCCTGACCCGGGAGTGGGTCGCCGCCTACAACGGCCTGCAGCCCACCACGACGCGGTATGTAGCCGTGGGCGCCGGCAGCCTGGGGTCCCAAGTCGTCAACAACCTGGTGCGGGCCGGCCAGGGCAACTGGGCGTGGCTGGATGAAGACCAGTACCTGCCTCACAACGCGGCACGGCACTACCTGCCCGGTAATTTAATCGGTCTGGGGAAAGCGCAAGCCATGGTGTCGTTGCTGAAACACACGTTCGAGCAAGCCGACCTGCAAGCCATTGCCGCCAACGTATTGCGGCCGGCGACCCCGCCGGTGACGGACGCGTATGCCGGCGCGGAGGTTTTGCTGGACATGTCCGCTTCCGTTGCCGTGGCCCGGCACCTGACCCTGGGCGTGGATAGCCCAGCCCGCCGCCTGTCGCTGTTTCTAAATCCGGCGGGCACCGATGTGGTGCTGCTGGCCGAGCCGCAGGACCGCTCGCTGCGCCTCGACCAGTTGGAAATGGCCTACTACCGGGCCTTGGTGCGCCAACCAGAGCTACAGCAGCACCTGCTAGCTCATGGCCAACCGATTCGCTACTCGCACGCCTGCCGAGACGTGTCGGTGCAGCTGCCGCAGGAGCAGGTCGCGCTGCACGCGGCCATCGGCGCCCGCGCCGTTCGCAGCGCGGTGGCCGAGCCCGGCGCCCGGATGAAAATCTGGCACGCGCACTCCGACCTGACGGTTTCCAGCTATGACCTGGAGGTGCCGGCGTTCAGCGAAGTGGCAGCCGGCAGCTGGACGGTGGTCTTGCCGCAACCCGTGGTGCAGGACCTGCGCGCGCAGCGCCGCCAGCGCTTGCCCAACGAAACTGGCGGGGCACTGGTCGGCGTGTTCGACACGCAGTACCGCCGGGTCTACATCGTCGACCACATCCCCTCCCCGGTGGACAGCCAGGAACAGCCCACGGGCTACGAGCGGGGACTCGCGGGGGTAAAACAGGAGTTGGACCGCATCAGGACCTGCACCGGGGGCCAGGTCGTGTACGTGGGCGAGTGGCATTCGCACCCGGACGGGTATTCGGTACGGCCCAGCACGGACGACGAGGACCAGTTTGCGTGGCTGCAGCACGAGCGCGAAGCCGATGGGCTCCCCGCCGTCATGGCCATTGTCGGC
Organism: Hymenobacter volaticus; assembly: GCF_022921055.1. Taxonomy (GTDB): domain Bacteria; phylum Bacteroidota; class Bacteroidia; order Cytophagales; family Hymenobacteraceae; genus Hymenobacter; species Hymenobacter volaticus. Next base: position 137,392 of record NZ_CP095066.1, on the reverse strand, counting down.
GACCGGGGCATCACCGGCTGGTACGTGTCCGATCTAGCCACGGGGCGGGGGTGCACCACTTGACAAAGTAAGCAGCGTCAGGCCAGAATGTCCACCTCCACCCATAACTGCTCTGCACTGGCATCGGCCCGCACCTGGCTCAGGAACTGCTGCCACCGGCTATCCGCAACACCTATCGGCCGGTCGGGTATGCCCGCGTCCGCGCGCACCACGCGGCCGCCGGTTTTGGCCTGTAGGCGCTCATACAACGGACCAAAGGGCATTTTCCAGTTCTTCTGCTTGGCCTGGGCTTCGTCCACGGGCAGCAGGGCAATCAGGTCGTCGCGCTCCATGAGCTCCAAGCCCTGCGCCGCCAGGGTGGCGTTGTGGCTGCCGTGGTGGCCTACTTTGTACACGGCCACCCGCCGCAGTAGATCCTGCCCGGTGATGACTTGCTCCTTGGCTTGCCACTGCACCGAGGCCCAGGACAGCCAGTTGCCAGCCTGTGCATCTCCTGGAAACAGCAGGACCCGGCCATCGGGCAGTTCAAACGCAAGTACCAAGCTGGTGTTGTTGGTGTCGTCGTCCATGTCCAGCGCCAGGTGCTCGGCAACTCCCAGCCAGTCTTGGTCGATGCGCCGCCAGGCGGCACTGCCTGGCGCGTTGGTAAAGCCGTACCGAGTGCGGAAGAACTCCGCGTGCGCGGGCTGGCTGGTCGGATCGGCCAGTTCCGCTAAGGGCAGCACGAAGGGCAGGTTGAACGGCGCGTCCACCGCCGACGGCCCAGCCAGCGCCGCGGCGTAGAAGCTACCGGGTTGCGCCCCGCCGTGTGTGTCGGCCGCGCCAAAGGGCTTCGGCTGTTCGTACACCTGGCCGCGCCGCGGGTTGGAGCGTTTGAGCAGGGTTTCGTCTTCGGGCGGCCCCAGCACATAGGCTTTTACGCCCGACGCCGTGGGTAGGGAAAGCGGCGGCTGGCCCGGTCGGCAATAGCGGACCGGCCCCAGCGTCTGCACAAACTGCAGTTGTTCGCGAGTGCTGGCGGCGGCATCGGCCGCGAAGGGGCCGTGAAAGGCCAGCATCTGTTGCAGGTCCGCCGCCCGTGGATCGTTTGCCGCCTGCAGGCGCTGCGTGGCGGCTGCCAGAGCCGTCAGCGCCTGCTGGTGGCGTTGCTGCAACTGGCGGGCCAGCGGATGCTGCGGGTCTTCCGTCCAGGCTACCCACACCTCGCTGACGTGCAGGCGCTTAAACACGTCCTGGGCAAAGCTGAACCCTGAGAGGTGGTCCCAGTGCTCGTGCGTGGCGACCAGAACGTCCACGCGGCCGCCGGTGGCCGCCTCGATGTCAGCGGCGATGCGCTGCATGCGGGGCTCAGCACCGGGGGTTCTGTAAAACACGCCGCAATCAATCAGCACGTAGCAGGGCGTGGCGGCCGGGCCAGCAAAGGCCAGCAGAAAGCAGTCGCCTAAGCCACCAGATCGGTACATGCGGATGGTGACGCCCGCAGGCGGAGGTACTAGCTGTAGCATAGCTTCTTAAGAATGTGCTCCGTGGCGATGCAGCATGGCAAATGGTTCGGCCAAGCCTTCTTCTTTCCCGTCGCCGCGGCTTCCGAAATACGTGCCGCGCATGGCCGGCAGCCACTGCTGGTGCAGGTACTGGCGCTGCTGCGCCAGGCGCGGCTCGCTGATCACGTCTTTGCGGATGATGTAGCGCACGGCCCCGGAATCCAGATCCACCAGCAGGGTGCAGCCGCCGCGGAAGATAAAGTCGGCCGGCGGCGGCGCTTGCTGGCCGTGGTCCACGGAGTGCTGGATGGCCGGGTCGAAATAGCCGCGCCGGCGCTGGGACGCGACGATGACTAGGTCGGTGCGCACCTCCCCGCCCGGGCCGATGCGCCGGGCCGGGCGCACCGCGTGAATCTCAATGGTAGGGTAATCGGTAAATGTTCGGCTGGCAAAGAACGAGCCCGGCACGTCGGGACCAATGGTCAGCCCCAGTGCCCGCACAGCGGCCGGATGTGGGGGCGTGAAGAGGCCGCTCTGTAGCTTTTCCTGATTTTTCTCCGCCTGCTCGAACACGGCCCGTCGGTTCGAGGACAACCCCCAGTCCGGGCAAAGCCCCCGCAGCACGGCAGCATCGCCCAGCGCCTCGGTCAGCGCTGCGGCCTCGGCGGCCGTGGGCGGTTGCCAGAGCAGGCTTTCTTCCGAAAGATTGCGCACGCCTTCGGGGTAAATGCCCCAACGCCGAAATGACTCGATCAGGGCCACGCGGTAGTAAAGCGTATCGTCAGCCACCACGTCGCGGTCCGCCGTGACGAGGGCCCGCAGGTAGTCCCCAAAGGTCAGGTCCACCGGCGGGCAGTAGTCCAACGCCCGGATGCACATGCGCAGCACGTGCCGGGCCGCGCTGGCCGCTTCCTGCGCGAGGCGGTTGATCAAGTCGGGGTGGAGCGCCCCGGCGGGCAGGATACCCGTGCCGGCCGTGGCGATGCGCAACAAGTCGGCGGTGCGGGTCTGGTAGATGTGCAGGAACGCGCCAAACACAGCGGATACCAGAATGCTGCCCCGGGCGTGCGGCTCGCTGGTGCGGCTGAGCGCGGTCGGATCGGGCTCGACCGGCTGCCAGGTGTTCGTGTGCGGGTCGCGCCGGCCTAGCGCGTCCCGCAACGCCCCATGCGAGCCGATGGCCTGGCCGAACTCCTGGGCCAGCTCGCCGAGCAGATTTTGGCTGGCCAAGTCCCCGCGCGTGCGCGCCAGCTGGTGGCGCAGCACTTCCGGGTAAGAAAAATGCTGTAGCAGTGCGACCAAGTCGGCAAAGGCCTCGTGAAACGCCAGCACGTCCGGGTTGCTCGGCTCGGCGAAGCGCCGATGCATGCCGTCGAGCAGCGCGTGGGTCACCTCGTGGGCAATGACGTCGTGCGAGAGGCACGTGAAGACCAAGCCGCCCGGCATGGCCAGGGCCGACTGCTGAGGCCTGGCGTTGAAATAGCCAAACAACAACGCTTTCTTTTCGGGGCTGTAGTAGGCGTTCGCTTCCCGCAACGCATGGGGGTAGATGCGCAGCCGCTGCACGTACTGCCACCGGTCGAGTCCTGCCTGGGCGTGCCGGGGTACCGACCAGAGCACCCGCCGGCCAAGCGCCTCCTCGAACCGCTGGATGGTCAGCATTGCCACCGCGTAGAGCATCTGCTGGTGAAAGCGCGGATCGCCTTCAGCGGGCGCCAGCCCGTCCTGAGCAAGCAAGTACGGGTCGTTCAGGTCCACGGGGGGATACGCCGCGCCCGACGCGGGGTCGACGTCCACGATTTCTAGGTACTCCCCCACCGGCCCCGGCTCCACGGCTTCCCACGGCACAGCCAGCGTGAGCTGGTTGATGGCGACGGTGTCCAACTGCGTGGTCAGGCTCGGGTCAAACGCAAACACGCGGAGGCGACGCTTGGGCGGAACAGGATAATAAGCCATACGAACTGAAGGGGGTTAGCGCCAAGTAAGCGGGCGCAGTTGCGTCTGATGCTTAGGACAGCGGCAGCTGCGGTGGTCGTCTTTTTCTTTCTGCGGCATGTGCCCGCACGTCGGGCACGCCAGCCGCTGCGCGAAGGCCAGTACCGCTTCGCCAAAGGTACGGATGTCGCGGTCCGACGTGTCCGCGCCGGCCGAGTTAAAGTGTGCCCCGACCTCGTTGCGGATAAAGGTTAGGCCGTCAATGGTCTGGAACAAGTCCGCCAACGGCAACACGGACCACTGGTTGGGCAGCAACGGGTGGCCGTGCGCGTCGCGGTCGAGGCGCCGAACGACGGCTTTCTGCAATAGCTTCCGGGTGCTGATCAGCAGCTCACCCAACGTGTAGGAGTTGCCGTGTTTACGGGGCAGGCGGCAGCCGTAGACCAGCGCCACGTTGTCTAGTAGGTTTTCCAGGATGATGCCGGCCTGCGAGGCCACGGCCTGCCGGTTGAACGGTTCGGATGCGAGCGTGGTGGCCAGCTCGGCCAGCAGGGTATGGTCTTCGTAGGGCCGCAAGCCGCGGCTGAGCGTCCATTCCTCCAGCTTGAGGAGGTGTACGCCGGCGCTGTTATGTTTATAAATCTCCTGCCAGCGCCGATTGTGCGTGGCAATGATGAGTTGCTGAAAGTGCTGAGCTTCGTCCGCTAGTAGATTGGAAATGCGCTGGAAGTGCGGCGTGTCGACCGACGTGAACACGTCGTCGAGCACCAGCACGAGGCGGCTGGGGGTGAGCCGCTTGGCCAGGGCCAGCCACAGGCAGAAGCCAAAGGTGTCCAAGTGAGACTCGCTGAAGTAGGCCTGGGGAATGACTTCTGCGGCATCCTGGAAGCGCGCGTGCTGCTCCAGCGAGGTGCGTTTCACTTCGTCCATCTCCAGGCGATGCAGGCCAATTTTCTCGTCCGGGTGGATCACGGCGAACAACCGGTTCACCTCCTCGATGATGCCGTCCAGAATGGTCTGCACAAATTCGCGGCGGGTATCAACGACCAACTGACACGCTCGCGTTAACCGCTCGACCACGCGGCCCAGCGCCGCAGCTTGCTCGGTGCTGTCTTTCAGCAAGCTAGCTTGCGCCAGGATGTTCTCGCGCAAAGTAAGGCGTTGGCGCAGCGACTCCAGCGCCTGCTGAATTGTGGGCCGGGCTTCTTCTAACTGCTGCGCCACGGCGGCCGCTTGCTCCGTGAGGGTGTCGCCGGCGTCGTTCGAGGCTAGGTCCCGCTGCAGTTGCGCCCAATCAATACCCAGAGCACGAACCTCGATGGGCCCCTGCTCGGCGACCTGCGACACGAGCTGCTGCAACTGTCTACTTACCTGGCGGTTGCAAAGCACGCATTCGCCCTCTGCGTGCTTGTGCTCCGCCTGTCGGCTGGCGACTTCGCGCAGTAGTGCATCGACGTGCTGCAAGGCCTGCAATTGCGCTTCTACGTGCTCCCGGAGCGAATCGGCCTGCACGGCACTGGCGCACAACGGACAACTGGTGGGGGCGGCTGGGGAAGCCAGGTACGCCTTAGCCGTATTGAGGAGCCGAATCAGCTCCGCCCGGAGGGTGTCTTCGCTCTGGCTGCTAGCGGCCAGCTCCGCTTCGGCATGCTGCAGTTGGTCGGCCCAAGAGCGGCGGGCGTCGTGGGCCCGGTGCCAGGCGCCCACCGCGTCGGTCAAGGACTGGGCCGTCGCCAGCAGGCTGGCCATCTGCTGGGCCTGCTGCTCAAGCACGGCCACGTTTTCCGCTCGCCGCTGGTCGGCCCAGGCTATCGGCTCGGCTGCGATTTCATCGGGCTGTTTTTCCTGCTCCCACATGACCCGCAAGGATTTTTCAGCCTGCTCACGGGCGGCGTTAGCGCTGGTGAGCTGTTTCTCCGCTGCGTTCATATCATTGCGCAGCGCGGCCTCCGCTTTGTCCACTTCGGCCACGTCGATGAAGCTTTTGATGGCTTCGTAGCGCTTGGCAGGTTGGGTCTCGATGAGTTTCAGAAGCTCCCGCCGCCGTAACACGAGCACCCCCGGCAAAATACCATCGGGGGCGACAGGCGTTACCGACACGTTTTTGCCGCTGATCGTGGCCTTCCACCGATGGCCGACGGCCGTCGTTAGCTCGACCTCTAAGGTTTTAACGGTCTGGTTGACGGAAGAAACGTACTTATGCGGATTGGGCCGCACCCCTTCCCGGTCCAGGGAGCCAAACGAGGCGTTGCCCACGGCGTCGATGGCGTCTACGAGCGTGGATTTGCCGGTACCGTTCTCCCCGAAGATGACGACAATTCGCTTATTGGGGTCAAACTGTACCGTGACGGGCCGGGTGGCGCCCCGGAAATGTGTAAGCTTAAGCTCCTTGATCCGGTGAGGCATGACTGCTGGAGATGGTAGGGAAAGCATTGAGCTGTTTTTCAAGCAAGGCCCGCCATTCGCCGGTTTTTGCCGGTTTCGTGGTCAGCATGGCCATTATTTCCGCTTCGTCGGCGGTTCCTATAAGGCCTGCCACTCCCATGGCAGCTACGATCCGGGCGGCTAGTTCTGAGTTTGCGTCCGGCGGGGTATTATAGGTATTATATGAAGCAGACATTTAGGATGTAAGCAAAATGCAATAGAAATGATAGAGAGAGCAAGGCACCACACTTAACTCGTTAAAAATAGCGGGAAAACGTCAGGCTTAGGTAGCAGAACACCGACGATTAGTTAGATAAATTAATAGTTGACACGACAGATATCATATTGCTTAATGGTAGCTTATCTGTACCACTTAGTGCCCAGCTACCGCGAGCCGCTGGTATTCACGGTCAGGCTGGGAACAGTAAAGTTCAGCCTTGCACCCGTCGGCCTTAGGGCATAAGGCACAGGCAGCTAGTCTGACTCATTCTCTCGACTTAGTAAAAGAAACTTTAGGCAGATACACATAGATATGATAATACTAGTTGCCACTAATGTAGGTAAGTCGTCAAATTTTCGTGCTAATAAAGAGCTTAGCCACACAGTGAGCGTCCTGCTCCGGACTGCCTGACTCGCGCAGGTTAGAGAGCAAAGAGTGTTTGTCCGAATCCTAGTGTATAATATACAGTTATTCGAGGATTAGTGCGCGGCAGTGGCGTAGCTATTGGAAGGACAATAGGAGAAATAAAGGTTTAGCTTGCTTTTAAGACGCTGATTGCATTGCTTTTGGATTGTCGCGCACTCTTATAAGCATTGCCTAACCTGCTTTCAAATGCTACTGCCTGCCTGCGGGCCACTGCTGCACGTGCCCTGCAGGCAGGCGATGGGCCAGTCGGCACGCATCGGCTAGATTACGCGCGGTGGTTTTGTCGACATTACCCAAAATGAGGGCGTGGGCGGGATTTTCTGGTTCTGTGGCAGTGGCCGCCAGGGCATCCGGCACACTCTCCAAGCTATACTCTGTGGGCTTGGCAGCAGGCAGCACTCCCGCCATAAAGAAGCCGCCTCCCTGGTTCGCTGGCTGAAAACAGCCCTGTCTAGGCTCTGCGCTTCGCTGCCAAGTAACCCGACCCACACCCGCAAAATATCCACGGAAACTCCGTCTAACGCATGGGTAGGCTTGTATTTGAAAATGGCACTGGTTAGCTGCGGGCGGTTCTGAGCATCGAGAACAAAGTTGCCGACTGCATCCAACTCAACATGGGAAGGCTGCAAAGGAATACGCCGAATCAATTCATCGGCAGCAGTAATTATTTCGGGCATTGTAGGTGCCTACTCCTCGTTAAAAATAGCGGACCAGTTGATGGCCTCTCGTAACTGGTTGGTTTCCCAGAGCACTTCGTTGGCCGGGCCGAAGATTGTAAACTCAACTTGGCCGTCTGGGCTGATTTCAATTTCCAGCGGCCAGCGGCCTCCGTTTAAATCGAACTGTATGCCCCCGTGGCTGAGCGGATACGCCGCCAACCGTGGCTGCTGTGCGGGCATAAGCTGAAGGAAGTCGGCATCTTGCAACAACGCTAACGCCTCTTCCACGGCGGCAGGCTGCACGGACTGCGCACCATAAGAATCCCAGTCAGCGGGCAGCGTCAAGAAGCTGCGCAGCGTGTGAGCTACTCGTGCCAGTAAGGTAGTGGGGCGAACAAATGCGCTTACTGCCTGCGACACCACGGTGCGAGGGGCGTGGTAAGCTGTAGCCTGGTACAAAGCGGCATCTGCCACCATCGAATCATGCCAGATGGAAGCCGACAGTCGCTCGGCCTGCTCAACGTTCAAGGCCGTAAGGGGTGCGGCCAATGAATGGCGGCGAGTAGGGATTAAGGTATCAGGCATGGGTGGAGGGGCGAAATTCGTAGTTAGCCAGCTTCAGTATCATGGTCAACACTAGAAAAGCGTTTTCCAATCCATATTCGGTTTCGTCCATGAGACCGTGCGCAATGCGGTTGCGCAAATTCTGACCAACTTTTTCCTGAAGATAGAAACGAATATAAAATAGGTCGTCCGCATCTAAGCGGCCGTCCTCACTTAAGTCGCGCAGCAGTTCATCTAGTAACTTTTCATGCACGACACCATCTCGCTTGGGACGAAATGTGGGGATGCCAAGCAGGTCGCACAGGTAGCGTAGGAGGTACTCTACTTTCAAAACCAGTGAATCGGTGGCAGCAATAAAGTTGGGCTCCTCGGCGCGGCCAGTCCGCCAGGCATCCAACTCGCTAAATAACACTCGGACGCCAGGAATCAGCAAGCGCAGTGGCTGCGTACTACTTTCGCGCCCATGCTCCCTGACGGGACGGGGCTCCCCAATCCAAGTGGTGGCTAAGTGCTGGAGCACCCCTTCTGCAGAGAATTTGTCGACTTTGTACGCTTCCAGCATCAATTTCACCAAGGACTGAGTAGCCAGTTGCCCAAGAGTCCATAAGCTTGTAACACCCGAAACTCCTGCTTCTCGGCTTCCGTGTGAAACTGTTGCACAGGGTTGCCAAGCTTATCCTGAATGGTGATGGGCAAAGAGTCGAGAAACGATTTGTAGGTAGTTTGCTCGTAGGCCCGCACGGCCGCCAACGAGGGGAACATGGGGGTCAGTGTCATTACCGTTAGCAGATCGGCCGGTGTGCCCTGCTCGACATGCTCCATGATTGCAGCTAAACGAACCTGCTGTTCTTCGGCGGGCAAAGGGGTGCTGACCTGAGCCAGCCCAAACTTAGTGCGCCAATCCTGGTATTGCCGTTGCAGACGGGCCTCGGCATCAGAGTCGTTCAACTCTTGGTACAGTCGTAACGCCTGCTGGGTAAACGTAACAGCAGTCGAATTACCTTGATTATCTGCCTCTTGGCTCAATAACTCGTACTGCTGTGCCACCAATTGCTGCCAAGGCCGCACATCGCGTTTGGTTTGCTTGGCGAGCTGCGCTGTGGCTTGAGCTAGTTCCATAGCCCCGTACCGGTATTGTTGACCAAGTATGTCGATGTCCTGACGGTTTTTTTTCAAAAAGGCGTCTAGATACCCATCGCGTTGAAAGAGGGCAGGCTGTTCAGCTACTAGGGTAGTAAACGTACCCAACAACATGGGAGTGGCCCGGCGGGTAGCGTCCCAGGCCTCATGGTGAGCCATTATTGCATCAACTACTGCTGGCAGCACGATTGCCACAGCCGGGTCGCGCTGGCGGCTGGTGGCGATGCGAAAAGCAAGGGACAGTGCCTGTACCGCGTGAAGCGTATAATGCAGGGTAGGATCGGCGTCGTCGCGCAGAAAGTAGTGCGTACTAAGTTGAAGCAATGTTTGCACCAAAGCGGCAACCTGATCAGGGTGGCCCGCTTTCTTCCGCAAATACAGAAATAGACCGTACTCGCTCCGTAAATATAGGTTGCTTGTAGCTTGTATTCTGCTTTTCAGATACTCATATTCAGCTGGACCGTAAGCGCTGGTATCGGGCCAGCCTACTTCCTGGGTCGAGCCATCTGGTGCAGTATGGGTCTGAGAAATCTGGTAGCCTATGCCGCTGTCGAGTCGTTTGCTGGCAGCCAACACCTCCTGCTCAATTCGGGCATTGCGGGCTAAATCCAGCTGCTGCTCGGCTTCCAGTTCCTGAGCCAGCCCTCCTAAATGGGAAGTAATCTCATGGTGTTCGGTAACGTCAGCTTGTCGTTCGTCTAGCTCGCGCAAGTAAGAGGCTAGGATGTTGGGCATAGGGATGGGTAGAATGACGAGGCGCTTCCGCAGCTAAGGTACGCGAATAGATCAGGGGAGGACAGTATAATGCCGGTTCGAGTTTGCGTAAGGATATTGGGAATCTATTTATTATTAGCATGGCTAGTGACAGTTAAAGCCGAGCTTGTATCATTTTCTAAACGCAGAGTTGTACAACAATACACTCTATCAGCAGTCAGTTTCCCCCTGACTCAATCTAGATCTCCTGTAACACTGATGATTTTACTATGGCAGCAGCTTCCCAATTGTGGTTGCTACAATAGAGAATAGAACTACCAAAATCCACCAGTGGCGCCTTTTGGTCGCCTCATCCAAGTATAGGGAGCGCTGGATAGAGAAAAACGACCAGAGCAGCAGGGCGCTTAATGCGGTCCCGCTGATGGCCACCAGTAGCCGGTTGGTGGCCCCATACACCAAGGCCATCAGGCCCAACGTTAGCAGCACGAGGGGAAGGCGCAGCCGCTCGGCCACTGGCTTCTGGGTTTGGATCGTGATGGGGTGAATAGTCATCAGCTGAGCAGCCAGTACGTCGTACGGCTCGACTTGCCTGTACACTCCAATACTTTCTTGGGCCGTGGCGCCCTGAATGGTGAAGGTTCCGTTGTGATTTCGGGTGATGCGGGTAATGTTCTGAATGGGGATAGCAAGGGTGGTCGTGTCGTTCAGTTCGCGGGAGATGGTTGTGTCGGAGATAGTCAGCGTATAGCTATGGTAGAGCCGCTTCTGCTGTTGGAGGCTGCGGTAGATGCCGATCCCCAACGCGGCGAGCATGAGCGGAATAAAGAAAGGGAGTACCTCGGCTTCCTGCTGGGGCGTACTTGCCGAAGTAGTGGATGCTATACTATAGCCCACTGCAAGGGCAAGCAATGCGAGGGGAAGGACGCGTAACAACAGCTGATTCCGGATTTCGCCGAATCCGTCCGGCCGATTGGTATAGAAGTTCATAATGATAGCCCGTTGCGCACTCATACCGAGTGGCAATTTACCTGCTCGGTGCGGAATTGAATCAGGCAAGAGGCAATCTGCTAGCCCAGCGTTTCCGGTTTGGCAAGAGAGGAAAGCAAGCGCTTGACCCCCATGGGGTGAAAGGCCTTCCCTCTCCTAGTCCGATATCCCGACTCATTGAGCCGTGCGGCAATTTCGCGCAAGCTCACTCCTGTCGCTCGCAGGAGGATGGCCAGCTGCTTAGCCTGCCGGTTGTTGAGATTGGTTTGGGCATTGCGCTGCAGCGACACCCACGACTTCTCGCGCGCCGCCGCCGTCAGATTAGCAGGCGTACCGAGCTGAAAGCCCCTCGCCTTCTTGGCGGCGAGCGCATCCTTGGTACGCGTGGAAATCGCTGTAGCCTCCTTCTGCGCCACGGCCGCCAGGATGTGCAAGGTAAACTCATCGGCCGCGGGCAGATCCACCGCTTTGAAGCGCACGTGACTTTCCATGAGCGTGGCCAAGAAAGCCACGTTGCGGGCCAAGCGATCGAGCTTGGCCACGAGCAGCACAGCTCCCTCCTGCTTGGCGCGGGTAATGGCGGCCTGCAGCTGCGGCCGCGTGTTCTTGCGCCCACTCTCCACTTCGGTAAACTCGGCCACAATGCGGGCCTCACTGCCCACAAAGTTTCGCACAGCCGCCTGTTGGGCTTCGAGCCCCAATCCCGATTGCCCTTGGCGGGCGGTACTCACCCGGAAGTAGGCGACATAGTTGATCATACACCTTTTATAAGGGAAGAAAAGGTGCAATATACGCTTGTGTCACATTGGTTAAACGTCCGTTTAGCTACTGTCAAGCCCGTTTTTGTCCGTGTAGTTGGTAAAGAGTGACCCGCCCTGAAGGACGCGCTATACCGGTGAGCCGCCCTGCCTCGTTGTTGAGGCGCTACCTCTATTATCTAGTATTGTTCTATGTCGCTTATTGAGGGGCTACAATCCTGTTTTGGGGCCTGTTGTGGGCAGGCTTCTGTGTGGGTCTGTGCCTAGGTCCCTGGCGGGCGGCGCCCCGCCTGCTCGGCTGGGCCGCCGTGGCGTGCGTCGTGCACCTGTATACGTTGTGGTTGATACCCCCCTGGACGGTGTGGGCCTACTGGCTTGGCCTGGTACCCGTCACCTGGCTGCGCGAGATGGCCTGGCCTGCGCCCTTGAATGGGCTCGGGAAGGGAGCCGGGGTGCTCTGCTCGTTAGGCTGGGTATACCTGTGGCGGCGCACCACGCCCGCTGCAGCCGGCCTGGTTCGGCCAGCCCCCGGCTCGGTACGAGCCATCGCGCCGGCCGTGCTGATCGTGGCTGCCGCTCTACTGATCGAAGCCTACGCCTCACGCTTCGCCTTTCTGCCCTTAACCGCCGTCCAGCACCTCTACTACCTGACCTTACCGGGCTTGGACGAAGAGTTATTCTACCGCGGCGCCCTGCTGGGGCTGCTCGCCCCCGGCTTGCCCCGCACGCTGCCGCTACCCGGCACACGCACGAGTTGGGGCGGGGTGGTCGGGGTGCTGCTCTTCACGCTGGGCCATGGGCTAGGCTACCCCGACCGCCTCTTTGAACTCGGCTTCGGGGCGGACTTCTGGCGCTACGTGCGGGCCTGGTGGTCGCCGACCCATTTTCCGTTGCTCACGGTGCTGTTCCAGTTGGGCATGGGGACGTTTTTCTTGTGGGTGCGCGAGCGCACGGGTTCGGCCTGGGTGGCCGCGCTCGTGCACTGCCTGATGAATGGCTGTCTTTCGCTCGGCCATGCCGCCGGCTAAGCGGGTGGTGCACTTTAGGAGGGCCGGATGCAAAATGATAAATGAAAGGTAACACCTGCCGAGTACCGTTCAAGTAGTGATACAAAGCTTCACGGGTGGAAACCGCTTTTTACAACTCGGTTATGATACACCTGAAGTATAGCGCCTAACCTATTATGCGATATGCTTCCCTATCTTGGCAGATCTGTTTTACTTCATGCATTCACCTCATCCACACTGCTCTATTTCATGGCCAACCTCGACCTGTCCAAGCTGCAAGAACTACTTCAGAATGCCGAAGCCAACGAAGCCCTGCTGCAGCGGGTACGCAAGAACATGAACCAGATCGAGGTCCTGTTGGGCGAGATCAGCCAGATGCTAGAGCCAGGCTACACGCCTACTAAAAAGGAGCGCCAGCCCCAGAGTGCCGGTACTGGTAAAGGGCCCGGACGCCCCAAGAAGAACGCGTAAATTTCGAGTTACCTGTGCCGCTCTTTAACGCTTTTACCCCAGGCCACCGCTGGTTGGTCTGGGGTAAAAACATGGGCCAAAAATCCTAGTTGGGCCCCTAGTTTCTCAGGTTCCAACAGGTGCCGCGCGCCTTCTTGACCCCGTGGTTTTTACATCCTTTCCCAGGCGTTGGCTACAACCCGCATGGCCTGTATGGCGCACCATTAACATGGCCTCGTGGCTTACATGGGCGATGCGTTACTCCCTACCCAAGGGATGCAGTGTTTAGCTTCACGGCTCCCCATCGGTTTTCTTTCTCGTCTTTTACTTCCCTAGTCCAGTGAAATTTTTTCTCCACCTGACGGCCTTGCTCTTCCTTTCTTTCTATGCCAGGGCGCAGGAAATGAGCCCCTTTACCCTCGGCTTTGAGCAAACCATTCCCTCAAAAATATTAGGGCAAAAACGCACGCTCCTGATTCATATTCCTGCAAGCAATGGGGGAAATAGAATCTAGAATAGAGGACAGTATCCGGTGATTTATTTGCTTGACGGACCGGAGAATTTTAACGCCGTCGTAAGTATTGTGGAGCATATGGAAGAATCCAGCCTTTGCCCGCCCGTGATCGTTGTTGGAATCGCTCATGCCGATCGATTGAGCGAACTCACCACGGGCACGGATAAGGAGTATCCTACGGCGGTGGGCAAGGGTGAGCAATTCATGTCTTTTGTCGAAAAAGAACTGATTCCTTACATCGATGCCACGTATCCCACCACAACGTATAGGACCCTAATTGGTCATTCCGTGGGGGCTTGACCGTAGTGAATACGTTGTTGCACCAGCCGAATTTATTTAACTCCTATGTTTCGCTCGATGGGGCGTTGTGGTGGAACGATCAAAAAGTGGTCAAGGAAGCGGCCACCCTTTTACCGGCTCACCAATACAAAGGAAAAAGACTGTTTGTCGCGATGGCCAATCGGTTGGAAAGAGGAGTGGATACGCTCAGCGTTCAACAAGATACCAGCGCTGCGACGGCCCTGCTTCGTAGCAATCTTACGTTTGTAAAAGAGCTTTCTAAAAATAAGAGAAATGGATTGGGCTTTCACTACAAGTTTTATGAAAACGACAATCATGCGTCCGTTCGGTTGATCGGCGAATATGATGCGCTCCGATTTATTTATGATTTTTATAAATTAAAAATTTACGACAGTGAATTGAAAAACCCCAATTTTGATTTAGAAGCATTATTGGTAACCCATTATAAGAAGGTATCGGAACAAATGGGATACGTCATTAAACCAAGTGAAAGTCAGGTCAACAGCTTGGGTTATCAAATGCTAGGGGCTAAGCAGTTTAAAAAGGCCGAAAGGTTATTTAAACTCAACGTGGCTAATAATGCGGGTAGCGCCAATTGTTATGATTCATTGGGTGATTATTATCTGGAAATAAGGAATAAAACGAAAGCGATCGAGTGTTTCAAAAAGCCTTGGCTTTGAAGCCAATGCCGGAAACCAAAGGCAAGTTGGAAGCCTTAGTAAACGATAAAAAAACGGGTAAGTGAGGGTTGAAGAGTTATAGCCCTAACTAAAAATTCAGTCAATGGGCTGACCCGGAGGAATAGGGCCACCAAAACCCATCGCTGTGCCGGGGCGCTCAGGCTCCGCCGCTCTCTTTGCCCGTACGTCTTCCCTGAAGGCCACGGCAGCGGCTGTCAGCCTTAGCGGTTGGCCGCGCTGTGGGTGGAGGGTGCCGCAGCGGCCGCCACGCCCGGGGACCCTCCACCTAGACCCTCTCTTTCCCCTCTCGCTCTCATCGGCAGGGGAAGTAGGTGCTTCCCGTCGATTATCGCTTGCTCATCTCAGAGAACAGAAAATCAAGCGCCGCCCCGTCGGGCAACGCCGCTTCCCCTATGGGGGTGTCCAGCAAAATAATCCGCTTGGTTTGGGTCGTAAAGGCGGGCCACTGCGGCAGGCCCTTCCCATTGGGGTTGCCCGTCTTGATGAAATTGACAAAATATGCCGACATCGCCCGGGCCAGATGCGCATCGGCCGGTTCCAACGGCCGAAGCCGGTGATCGATAAAGCGCAAATTATCATACGCATACGCCACTTCCGCGGTGTGGAAGGCGCCGTAGGGCGCATATTGACCCGTAGCGGGCACTTGCCGGGTGAATCGGTACACGTACACCGGCTGCTGTTGCTGGCTGGCCAGGGTGGCCCACCGGTAGTTCTGGACCCCAAAAATCATATCGCGGGAAACCGCGCGTTGCGAGCTGGCCGCCTGCGCATCGGTCGCGGCCGGATAGTACGTCAAAAAGGTCGCGGCCTTCTCGGCGTATTGTAACTGAATCTGTTGGCGGTACTCCTCGGCACTTTTGGGCGGGCCGAACGCCATGCCTTCGTCTTCATTCCAGCCGGTGAGCAAGGCCACGTCGTTTTCTTTGCCCGCCGCAAAAATAGCTGCAATCGACTCGGGCAGCACATACCCATCGATAATGGGGCCGCGGCCCTGCGCTTTAGACAGGATTTGCTCGGCGGGTTTTGCGCGGAGCTCGGCCAGCGACACGACGCCTAGGGCCTGCGCCATGTTCACCCCATTTGCTTCGGCCTGCGCAAGGGTGGGATGCGGCGTAGAAAAATTGGCCCCACTCTCGGCAATCGCTTTGTTGAAGAGCCCCTTGGCCAGGGGGTCGCGACCAGGCAGTTCACACTCATCGCCCCCGCGGACTGGCCCGCAATCGTGACGTTGGCTGGATCGCCCCCGAAGGCGGCAATGTTTCTTTTCACCCACTGCAAGGCCGCTAGCTGATCCAGTAGCCCGTAGTTGCCGGAGGCCTTGCGGCCCGACTCCCTGCTCAGGTCAGGGTGGGCAAAGAAGCCAAAGGGTCCGACCCGGTAGTTGACACTCACGAACACCACCCCTTTTTGGGCCGTCGCTTCGCCATCATAAATCGGACACGCACTGCCCCCACTGGTAAAGCCGCCCCCATATATCCAGACGACCACCGGTCGTTTCTCCCGGGCAGTTTTCGCGCCCGACCACACATTCAGGTACAGGCAATCTTCGCTAATGGGCTGCCCGGGGATCAGGAATTCGGCACTCCAGGGGCCAAACGGTTTGGGTACGGCCTGCACCGGACTCGCCCCGAAGGCCGCGCATTGTCGAACGCCGGTCCAGGGCCGGACGGGCTGAGGCGCTTTCCAGCGTAAATCCCCAATTGGGGGAGCAGCGAAGGGAATGCCCCGAAAAATGTGGACGTCCCCCTGTTTATTAAGCGTGCCGGAAATCAGACCGCCGTCAACGCGTACCGCATCGAAATCGGGCAAAGCGGCACCACTGAAAAGGGACAGGAAAAACAAAGCTAGTAAGGTCTTCATGGGATACGGTATTGAGGTTGGCAACTGCTTGAACGGGCCATACAGATAGGAAACGTTGGCTGATTGATAGCAGGAAGCCTAAAACCTTAAAACAGGGTGTGCATTGCCCGGCAGCTTCGCGGGAATGGTGATAGTAAACCTCGTCATCTTTACGTTCTGTTGGGTCGACAAACGAGTTGTCTTGCCGCCATTTTGCGGGCAATAAACCACTTATGCCTGAAGCGCCTGTCCTTACCGGCCTACCCGCAGCACGATGATCTAACAGAAGGCATGAATTACGATCTCCTCATCTACACGTAAGCCGGGGAGATCCACTTCGTGCTGCGCAGCACCCCCACGAGTATCGTCATTCGGGCAGACACGGCGCAGGTCATCTATCGCTGGCGAGAAGAGCAGAGGAGCGAGGGACGGAATCTGGCGTTTAGCTTAGCGATAGAGCGGGGGCTAATTACCGCTATTAGGCCACACGACTAGCGAGGCCAGCGGTCCGCTACGGCTGCGTGTTACTAGGATAAGCCGAACTCGCGGGCGAGCCCGTAGCCACCCCGAGTAGGTCCAAATAACGATAGACGGTGGAGCGGCCAATGCCGAGTAGCTGAGCAATGTCAGCCGTCGTTTTGTCTTTCTGTAAATACAAGGTTTTGACCGCTTCGGCTTTGCGTTGGGCTACTTTGCTCAAGCCCGGCGGTCGCCCACCCTGGCGGCCCCGGGCCCGGGCGGCCGTTAAGCCGGCTAAGGTGCGCTCACGGATCAGGTCCCGCTCGAACTCGGCCAGCGAGGCAAACAGGTTGAACATCAAGCGGCCTTGGGCGGTGGTCGTGTCCAAGTGGTCCTGCAAGCTCACCAACTGAACTTGTTGTTGCTGAAAGCCGAGCACGAGTTCGACCAAGTGCTTGAGCGAGCGTCCGAGCCGGTCGAGCTTCCAGACTACCAACGTGTCCCCGGGCTGCAGCTGGTCGAGCAGCTCCCGCAGGGCGGGCCGTTCCTTGACGGCCGAGGCTTTCTCTTTCACCACTTCCTGGCAGCCATAGGCGCGCAGGGCATCGAGCTGCAAATGCAACTGTTGGTCTGGCGTCGATACCCGTGCATAGCCCCAAATCATATCCTATTTACTGATGTGAAAGCAGGAAGAAGGTAGCCATTGAGCTCGACATTTGAAAACCTCTTTTCATGACTCAGTCAAGGATCCCGTAGCGAGACATACGAGCGTCAAGTAGGGGCCTGTTCCTTGGGTAGGTGCTCCCCTCTGGAAGTGACCTAGCAGCAAGAAGCGTTATTGCTTGTTCTCTGCCCACCGCCTTTTCAAGTGGGCAAGTGGGTTACTTCTCACTTGTTCAGCGAAATGGTCCGGTGACCTTTTCAGCATACAAACTTGGACGTTTCACCAAACCAGCGCCGGTAGCCCTCAGGGTACCTTTGCTAAGTAGATTTTACTCAGCAACCTACCTCGTAACCCTATGAAAAAGATAGTCTTAGTAACGGGCGCATCGGCTGGCATTGGCCAGGCGACGGCAATATATCTCGCCCAACAGGGCTATACGGTGTATGCGGGCGCGCGGCGAACCGATAAAATGCGGGCGTTGACAAGCTATGGCATTACTCCAATTATGCTGGATGTAACCCAAGACGACAGCGTGGTGGCGTGCGTCCAGCAAATTTTCGCAGCAGAAGGTGGCCTAGACATTTTGGTGAATAATGCTGGCTTTGGCTTGGAAGGGGCCATCGAAGATCTGCCCCTGCCCGAGGCCCGCTATCAAATGGAAGTGAATGTATTTGGGGCCATGCGCTTGGCCCAACTGGTGTTGCCGAAAATGCGGGCAAACCGCTACGGCAAGATCGTCAACATTTCCTCGGTTGGCGGCAAGATTGCGTTTCCTTTAGGGGATGGTATCACGCCAGCAAATTTGCGCTGGAAGCGTTGAGCGATAGTATGCGCAATGAAGTGAAGGAATTTGGCATTGACGTGATCGTGGTGGAGCCCGGCGCCACCCGGTCGGAATGGGGCACTGTGGCTACGGATATTCTGCTGAAAGTATCGGGCCACACCGCGTACCAAGACTTGACGACGAAAACTCATACTCTATTTACCCGACTAGCGAAGGATGTAGCCGAACCCATCGTCATCGCGGAACTAGTCAAGAAGGGAATCGAAGCCAAACGTCCCAAAGCACGATACACCACGTCCCAACTGGCCTCTTCGCTTTTGTTATGTTTGAAAAGGATTTTGCCCGACAAGCAATTGGATAAATTAATTATGAGCCAACTAAACTAGGGAAGTATGGACACCGTCTTTCTGCAGCATAATATCCTTTATGCCCAGGGCCATCAAAAACTGCAAAGCAGCGAACATTACTTTCCCGACCATGCGCTCGGAATCATGCTGTCCGGCGAGTCGCATTATTTTTCCAACGAGGGATCCTTTGTAATGAGAGAAGGAACAATATGTTTAATGCGCCGGAATGAATTATTTAAAAAGCTAAAAAAGGTTGGACCCAATGGGGAGTCGCCGTCGCTAATCAGCGTATTCCTGGAGCAAAAAACGTTACATCAATACGCAACCGAAAATAACATTCCCAAGCAAAATACTTATCGGGGAAAAGCGATGCTTGACCTAACCAATAATTTATTCTTGAAAGGCTTTTTTGACTCGCTATTACCGTATAGAGATGACCCCAAAAAACTGAGTGCGAAAATTGCGGAATTGAAAACATACGAAGCAATTGAGTTATTAATGCAAACGAATAATAGCTGCCAAACTTTATTATTTGATTTTCAGGAGCCGCATAAGCTAGATTTGGAAACGTACATGAATCATAATTTCAAGTACAACATCTCCTTAGCATCGTTTGCTAAACTGGCGGGGCGTAGCCTTTCTACTTTTAAAAGAGATTTCACCAAAATATTCAATACGACGCCGGAAAAGTGGTTGCAACAAAAGCGGTTGGAACAAGCGCACTATCTCCTTTCACAGCGCGACATGCGGCCCTCCGAGGTGTATTTAGAAGTGGGGTTTGAGAACCTGTCACACTTCTCCTTCGCTTTTAAAAAAACATTTGGCCTCACGCCAACCGAATTGACGGACCAAGCTAGGAGTACCAGCCACTGATAAGTACTAGGCATTCCAGTGTTTTTCATCTCAACAGCGAAAACTTTTCTGTATTAAGTCTAGAGTCGATTGGCCGTGTTCTGTTACTTCGAGTCGGATCATAAAATCCTCGATAGCTTAGGCAGCCACTTACTGAATTCTGCCACGTTGCGCCAAGAGCGGGGAACTATGTGCCCGTAGCGATGAACTGCAGATGTGGGATACTCACTTCGGATGTTAAAACCAATAATTGCACTTTTCATCATAACATATAATATTATCAATATAATTGCATTATTATGCGTCTTATTTGCTTTTTCTAAGCGAGGCTCCTTTAATGCTTAAGTGGCGGAGATAGATTTGACAACTTGGTTATGATAAGCCTTCATTATCATAACCAAGATCACTACCTTCGCAAATCGTTCTTTTTTCGTCTTTTCTTCAATCTCACGCACTCCTTATAATAAGGAGTGCGTGAGACCGCCTACTGTCCCGTGTTATGAGTGAGATGATCCCGGTTTCCACGACGTTGCTGCCCGCGGGCTTGTCGTCGGTCTCGGATGCGGTGGCCCGTTACGTCGAGGTCGGCTTAGCCGGCGCAGCCAACACGCGCCGGGCTTATGCCGCCGACCTGCGCACCTTCGAGCAGTACTGCCGCGACCATGACCTCGAGCACTTGCCCGCCGCCGTACCCACCGTCGCGCAGTACGTGACGCACCTAGCCGACCAGCCCCGCAAGCTGGCTACCATCCGCCGTCACCTCTCGGCCATCGCCAAAGCCCACGAGCTGGCCGGCTACCAGACGCCCACCGACTCCAAGCAGCTGGCCGTCGTGCTCGAAGGCATCACCCGGGTGCTGGGCAAGCGCCAGAAGCAAGCCCCCGCCTTCAGTGTTGACGAGCTCAAGCGCGCCATCAACGGCCTCGACTTGACCACCCCGGCCGGGCTGCGGGACCGGGCCCTGCTGCTGCTCGGCTTTGCCGGCGCCTTCCGCCGCTCCGAGCTGGTGGCCCTCAACGTCGAGCACCTCGAGCTCACCCCGCAAGCGTTGATGATCCACCTCGACAAGAGCAAAACCAACCAGTTCGGCGAGGTCGAGGACAAAGCCGTCTTCTACGCCCCCGATGACCGCTACTGTCCCGTGCGCTCGGTACAGGCCTGGCTCGACGTGCTTGGCCACAACACGGGCCCGCTGTTCGTCTCCCTGAAGCGCGTGCCTAAGCAGGTGGCGCAGCCCTCCCCGTTTCGCCTCTCCGACATCAGCGCCAACAAGCTCGTGCAGCAGCACCTAGGAGCTCAGTACTCGGCTCACTCGCTGCGGGCCTCCTTTGTCACCATTGCCGTCGAGGCCGGCCAGTCCAACAAGGCCATTAAGAACCAGACCAAGCAGAAGACCGACGCCATGATCGAGCGCTATGCCCGCTTAGACGACGTCAAGCGTTTCAATGCCGCCAAGTTCCTCGGTTTGTAGAATCCACCGAGAAGTAAGGGGTATCGGACCTTATGGGAGAATAGCAAAACTGGATCTTTATGTGGTTCATAAGGACGACTGCCAGCGCGCTGCTACTTTCTGAAGTTCCACCGCCCACAGCACCCCACTCGCCAGCAGCATTGTCAGCCCCAGCTCGCGCGCCGAAAGGGGCTGCGTGTGGAAGAGCACATTCAAGAACGGCACGTACACCACCAGTAGTTGGAGCCCGAAGGTCAGTCCCACGGCACCCAGCAGGGGCAGGTTGGATCCCAAACCCTGGTGGAACAGGGAAACCCGCCGTGACCGTACGGCCAGCGCGTTGGCCAGTTGACTGAAGCAAAGCACCGTGAAGGTCATGGTTTGCCAGTGCGTTAGCCCGCCTTGAATCGCCCAGGCCTGGGTCCCCAGCGTGAGGGCGGCAATTAACAGTCCCACCCATGCCATAAACCAGCCCGTGCCGGCCGCCATAATGGTTTGCGTGGGCTTAATGGGCGGCCGCTGCATAGTGCCCGCTTCAACCGGCTCGTAGGCCAGCGCCAGCGCGGGCAAGCCATCGGTAACGAGATTGATCCACAAAATATGAATGGCCAGCAAGGGGATGGGCAACCCGAAAAAAGGAGCCAGCATAATCGCCAATAGCTCGCCGAGGTTGCCCGCCATGATGTAGCGAATAAACTTGATGATATTGTCGTAGACCCGCCGCCCGTGCTCGACGGCCGTCACAAGGGTGGCAAAATTGTCGTCGAGCAGAATCAGGTGGGCCGCTTCCTTGGCTACTTCGGTGCCCGTGATGCCCATGGCTATGCCGATGTCGGCATTTTTGAGGGCCGGCGCGTCGTTAACGCCGTCGCCGGTCATGGCTACGAATTGCTGCCGGGCTTGCAGAGCGCGGACGATGCGCAGCTTTTGGGAGGGATCAACCCGGGCGTACACCCGTACTTTTTCCACCAGGACGCTGAACGCCAACTCATCGAGCGCCGTAAGTTCGGGCCCGGTCAGCACCAGGTCTTGGGCGGAAGCGATAAGGCCTAAACTCTCGGCAATGGCTTGGGCCGTCAGCTTGTGGTCGCCGGTGATCATAACTGGGGTAATGCCGGCGGCTTTACAGGCCGCTACGGCCTGCCGGGCTTCGACGCGGGGCGGGTCGATCAGCCCGGCCAGCCCCAGAAACGTTAAGTCGGCTTCCACGGCGCCCGGGGTCAAGTCGAGCGGCAGTTCGGGCAGCAGCTTGCCTGCGTAGGCAAGCACCCGGTGTCCCTGGCTGGCCAGCGCTTCCGCACGGCGCTGCAGATCGGGAATAGCGGCCTGCTGGCTGGCCGCTAGCTGCGCGAATAGGGAATCTGCCGCGCCTTTCGTGACAACGAGCACGCCCTGCTTGGTTTGGTGCAGTGTGCTCATGCATTTGCGCTCGGAATCGAAAGGCAGTTCGGTTAAGCGCGGGAACTGGCTTTCGAGCGCGGGACGCGCGTACTGCTGCTCGGCAGCGTAGCCGGCTAGCGCCACTTCGGTGGAGTCGCCCAAGGCCTTGCCCTGCTCGTCGGGGGTGACGTCGTTGTTGAGGGCCATGGCTAGCAGCAGCGCGTTGTTTTCTTCCAGGCCCGGCAGCGTGACGGCCGGCGCCTCGTAGATTTCGGCTACCGTCATCTGATTGAGCGTCAGCGTGCCGGTTTTATCGGTGCAGATGTAGGTAACCGAGCCCAGCGTTTCAACGGCGGGCAGCTTGCTCACCAGCGCGTGGGCGCTTACCAACCGTTTGGCGCCCAGCGCCAGGGCTACGGTGGCCACCGCCGGCAAGGCTTCGGGAATGGCAGCTACAGCCAGCGAAATAGATGTTAGCAGCAGATTCAGCAGCGGCTCGCCCCGCAACCAGCCCAGCCCGAAAAAGAGTACGCACAACGCGAGCGCCGCCCCGGCCAGCCACTTGCCAAACACTGCCAACCGCTTTTGCAGGGGCGTGGCGGTTTCAGTGGTTTGGATGAGTTGGGCAATTTTGCCGAGCTCGGTGTGCATGCCGGTGGCCACCACGTACGCCGTAGCCCGGCCGTTGGTAACGAAAGTGCCCTTGTACCCTAGATTAAGCCGGTCGCCCAGCGGATAAGCGCCCGCCGCCAGGGCCGGCGAGATTTTAACGACATTGTTGGATTCCCCGGTCAGCGAGGACTCATCCACTTTCAGCGCGTGCGTTTCCACAAAGCGCACATCGGCGGGAATAACGTTGCCGGCTTCGAGCAAGGTCACGTCGCCCGGTACGAGGTCGGCGGCCGCCACTTTCAGGGGTTGCCCCCCGCGCACTACGACCGCCTGGTAGGCGGCCATCTTCTGGAGGGCGGCCATGGCCTGGTCGGCCCGGTATTCCTGCCCAAACCCAACCAGGGCATTGAGCAGCACGATGGCCAGAATAACGCAGGCAGAGTTGAGCTCGCCGATTATTCCGGAAAGCAAAGCCGCCGCCAGTAGCACCAAAATCATGACGTCGGTGAACTGGCGCCCCAGCAGTTGAAGTACCGTTTTCTTTTGGCCGTCGGTTATCTGATTGGGACCGTATTGCGCTTGCCGCTGGTGAACTGCTGCCGGGTCGAGGCCGCCGGGGGAGGTATGCAGGTCTTGGGCTACCTCGGCAGCTGAGTGCAGGTGATACTCCATACGAGAAGCAGGATTAAGCAAGCCTGAGCAAATAAGTAAATGCGTCGTGGAGGTGAGCGCAGGAACTAGCCGCTGGACACTAACGCGAGCAACTTCTGAAGCTTAAAACACAGCCACTCCACCAATATCTTCGAGCCGACCAAGGTGCCCCAGTGAGGTTATCGCAATAGCGCGCAAGGTTAGTAGGGAAACTTTTTCCTTTCCTACTGCAGGCGGGTTTTATTATCCTACTACGCGGGCTGCAACCACATTTTAGCGGCAAGTGTAGGCGCCGTTATTCAATGGGTAGGAGAAACAAGCACCAGTGGAAAAGCTCACTCCTTCAAAAGACCTTTTCCACCGGTGCTCAGCGCTATGAAGGCAATATCTCAAGCGGTTTCATAAATGTTATCTATGGCTTCAAGAGCCGCCTTAATGGGGCTATTCCCCAATAGCTTGAGGCTCCCAGCCCCAATGATTTCTGTTTCCGTAATGCCTATAAAAGCGAGCACTAGTTTAAGATAAGGCGTTACCAGATCCTGAGTACTACCGGCCTCGACTACCCCCGAAGTGAAAACGATATACGCTTTCTTTCCCTTAAGCAAACCCTCCAATCCGGTTTCTGCCGAGAACTTGAAAGTCAGGCCAATCCGACAAATCAGATCAATATAAGCTTTGAGGGAAGCGGAAACGTTGAAATTGTACATGGGAGCCCCCAAAATCAACACGTCCTGCTCGTCAAGCTCGTCAACTAGCTCATCAGAAAAGGCTAGTAATTGGTTTTGCTCCGGGGTACGCCGATCAGCGGGCGTATACATGGCTTCGATCCATGACTCATGTACCAATGGCAGCCCTTCCGCCACGTTGCGGTACGTGACGTTCAAATCGCGGTGGTGAGAGCCGAGCTTTTCAATCAAAGCATCAACCAATTGACGGCTTACGGAATGTTGGCTACTACGGCCACTCGAATTAACTGCGAGAACTTTCATGAAAAATGGGGAAGGGTTGTTTTGCAATGGCCTGGCCTAGGCTGCGGTCAGCAGCAGGGCAGCAAAAAATTTTCGGAATGTATTGGCGCGGATCTGCACGCGCCCACAGCAATTGATCCGGTCTGTGTTTGCTAGTAAAACTTAAGGCAATGCAGCGCTTTGCGGTCAGGGACAAGGACATCCAGCCGGGCTTCGGCGGGCAAGGATAGTCCTTTAGGTAGATCCGGGGTCTACCTCTCTAAAGGGATACTTGATTTTCGGTGGACGTAGCCTGTACCTGCGGAAGCGGCTGGCCGCTAAAAAAACTATTCTTAAGGATGGTTTGAAAGGCCAGCGATTGCCCTTTCGCAATGAAACCGGCTCTACCGTTAGCTAGTGGTTGCTACTGCTAATTAGCTCGAAGAAAAGATTAACTTCCTCTTACCCAGCAGGTAGCCCATTCTCTACTGAAATAACCCGTTCAGGCTTCACAGCTTTGCTTTGCGTTTAATGAGCCGCGATATTTTTACCTTCTAACTTTTGAAGGGTAGCTCGGTCGAACTTGACGTGCGCTTGGCGGGCAGGCATTGTTCCCAACAGATGGTCCCACAAAGGACTCGATACCCGAAGGCCACTTGTTCTTGGCGATAATGATGCTGGCTGTGGTGAATCCACCACACCCGCAGAAAATTCTTAGGGGGGCGTACGCGTGAATGGCATAATGCACAAACAGGTACGAGGCGTAGCCAAACGTAAAGCCAGCCAACAAGCCGAATGCCCAGTTGCTGAACACGAGGCGGAAGATGAAAAACAAGAGCGAGGCCACAAACACCGTGATAATTGGGGGCATTGCTAGACGAGTCTTGTCTTTGGGAAACTCGTGATGCACCCCGTGGATCGTGTATTGCAGCTTGGCTCGCCGGGCAGTCGTGGTGGAAAGGTGGTAGAGATAGCGATGTACTATATACTCGAGGTAAGTGAACAACAGCCAACCCGCCAGGAACAGGCCCAGCGCCGAGACTCCCCGCAGAAAGCCGTGCGTGTAGCCGTAGTATCCACTCATCAGGGCCGTACCAAGAAAAATACCAACCGGCCACGCAATGTGCGTGTGAGAGAGTCGCTCGAGCAGTGGGTTCTGGAAAAGTTGAGCCGAACCTTTATGCTTGGGCCGAACGCTATCGTTAGCAGTGGAAGCAGCTGAATTCAAGGAGTTCATAAACAACAGTAAGAGAGAGGAATATGACGTAGAGTGAGCTCCTCACAATGGCCAAACAGCCCAAGCATACCCCTGCAGTAATCAGTAGGCAATGCGCTAAGCGCGTTGAATAAAGTGGAAAGCCACTTTCATAAAGCCTTTGTGTTGGTAGAGGCGGTGGGCTACCTCGTTATCGAGGCCGGAATCGAGCGCTACTCCATCTAGGTGGCGCTCCTGCGCTTGCTTGTGGATGTAGTCGAGCAAGCCGCTCGCGTAGCCTTGATGCTGCGCAGCGGGAAGCGTAGCCAGATCATCGATGTAGAGGACCCGCCCCGCAAAGAGTTGGTGCAAGTAACGAAAGCCTGCCACAGCTACCACCTGCTGGTCATCCAGCACATAAAGCAATTCGTAGCTTTGTTGCTGCATGGCCCGGATTTGCGCGACGAATGTCTCCTTCACCAGTTTTGGGCGTAAGTGGTGCATGGCCGACCAGCAGGCCAGAATTTGCGCGTCGGTGGTTGCAGTCTGAATGGAATACATGGGAGGGGCGGACTCAAGCGGGAATAAGGCGAGCGGCGATGCCGAGCCGGTTCCAAGCGTTCATGTTGGTTACTGCCAGCAGCACTTGGGCTACGTAGGGCACGCCCAGCAGGCGCACGGCTTCCTCGTAGGTTGCATCGGAGAGGTGGTGCGGAATCAGTAATGTTACCTCTTCGGTGAAGGCTAAAATGGCCCGCTCCTCGTCGGTGAAATAGGGTGACTCGCGCCACGCTGGCAGCGCGCGCAGGCGTTTGTCGGTTTCACCGTGCGTTAGCGCTTCCTGGGAATGGGATTGAATGCAGTAGGCGCAGCCGTTTACTTGCGAGGTGCGCACCTTAATTAAGTTCCAGTGCGTTTTGGTTAGGGCCGACTGGGCCAGGTGCTGATCAAGCAGCAGCAAACCGGCATAGGCTTGAGGCTCGACAGCATGCAGCGTGAAGCGGGGCTGCGGTACTACGGGGCTGGCAAGGGAAGTTTCAGACATGAAAAGCAGCTGGTAAAATAAGGGGAGTCAGTAAAATGATTTGTAGTCCGCTAGAGGCGGCTAAAAGATGCTGTAGGGCCGTTGAGGATGTTGATTGGCCCACCAGGCATCCAGGCTCCAGGGTAACCGGGAGCTTGAGAGAGCAGCAGACCAGCCGCTACGTTGGCCCACACGGAGTAGTCCAGAGGCGCTTTAGGACCGAAAGAAATGGTCATAGCAAGCGCAAAAGCCAACGTTAGCAGCCCCGTTCCCCTAGCCGCCAGCCGGGTACTCAAGCCTAGTAGCAAACAAGTGCCAAGTACTAACTCGGCCGCAGTGGCCAGCACGGCCAAAGCAGGAATCAACGCCAGGGGTAAATAAGAATTAACCTGGGCAGTATAGGCCACAAAATGGCTCCAGTCACCCCAGGCCACGTGTGGGTGACCTGGAGCTCCCCATAGGCCGAGCCGGTCAGCTACGGCTGACAGCAACTCGATTCCTAAAGCCAAGCGGGCAAAGGTGAAGATGTATGCCGGACGTTTCAGCATAATAAAAAGGGGAATAAGCGCGTGGGGGCCTCAGATTTAGCTGTAAGCTGGGGAGAGTAGGCCTGTAGACTCGCTGCTTCGTCTTACTAAACCGCCTTGCCTACCACTCCACCAGTTAACAACCTGGCCTGGCCCAAGAGCACGGCTACAATGCGCTAGTAGTTAACCTGCAGTTCCTAGCTTAAGCTAGCTCACTTGCTAGGCTTGGCTGAACGATACGCCAGGAAAAAATCCTGCTTGCAGCGTCCTAGGGATAGAATACAGCTTGACTGCTGGGGGCAAGCTATTGCCTCCGTCAATACTAATAAATTAAGGACAGAGCGCGGCCTCAATTCTTTGGTGGCACAGCCTACGCTAGAAATTACTCGGTCGCTACCGTATCAGTCATTCCTTTCCGGGTTAGTATAGCGAACTAAGTACCGAAGTTCGCTTATGCTGCGCTGCAGGCCGGATTTACTGCTGCTATTGGGTTGGTGCAACCTGTCCAGTTTAGGCCTGAACGGGGATGTGGGTGGTGATGGCGATGCGGTTCCACAGGTTGATGGTGGCAATGGCCACGATGGCCTGGGCCAGGTAGTGCTCATCGAAAAGAGCCGCCGCCGCCTGGTAGGTGGCATCCGAGACGTGGTGCTCGCTGATGAGCGTCACTTCTTCGGCCAGCGCGAGCAGGGCCTTCTCTTCGGCCGTGAACAAGTCGCCGGCTTCGCGCCACACCGAGACCAGGTGCAGGCGCTGGTCGGTCTCGCCGTGCTTGCGGGCTTCGGTGACGTGCATGTTGAGGCAGAAGCCGCAGCCGTTGAGCTGGGAGGCGCGCAGCAGCATGAGTTCGCGGTGGATGGGGTTCAGGCTCGACTGGCCCAGGTACTTTTCGAGGGCGTAAGCGGCTTTGAAGGCTTCGGGCTCGGTTTGTTGGATGTTGACGCGCATGAGTGAAAAGCGTGTAGTGAGTGGTAAATGATGGGTCAAAGGTCGGCTCCCCCTCCCCCGCCTCCTTAATCTAGATTAAGAACGGCGTATACACCGTGGAAGCAGGTGTGAGAATACGTCAAGAGCGCTTGGTTACCAGCTGCTGACTATTGTAGAATCCTGGTAGCAGAAGTAGTATCTCAGGGCTAGTGATGATTTCGCTCGGCAACATAGAGCGCACCCCCTACCAGGAGCCCCACTAAGAGCATGCATCCGCCCGCATGTAAGAAGCTTGCAAACGCTTGGCACCCAAGAAGCCCTAACAGAGCAAAGGCGAGCACCAGTAAAAAAGGGACCCGAGCACGACTTTTCATCACTAAGGATTAGGGTTGCCTTGCTGCTACTGCGTAAGGATGATGGCTGTGTACAAATTTGGGCCTGTTGAGAGCCTCGTGCTAGCCACTGAAAACTTAGGTTAGCTACCCTTGGTAACCCGTTCACGTTAAGCCGTCAGGGAGTTGGCAACTGGAAGCCAGCGGGGTATTGTGCTATGGGAAACAAAGCAGCCGCACTTTTTATCAGTAATCGGGGGGTGGCGACGAACAGTCAGTTCGGCTTACAGCGAAGTGGTGGTCGAGAAATAGTTGACAAGCGTGCTTCGTTTAAGGTGGGTCACAGCCTGCACCTACCGCTATTTCACTTATGGCTGGCCATCAATTCAGAAGTGAAAAATGAATCGGTTCAACCTGTTTGATCAATTAATCAATTCCTTAGCTTTCTGGGCCAGTATGCTATATAAGCCGGTAGCTGTCCGTTGACTCGTCGCGTTGTTGGCCTGTAGTCGTAAGAATACGGCATAAACGTGAGCGACCTTGTACTAGGCTCGTGAACCAAGGCCGTTCTCTTCGTTCCAACAGGCAGGCGGTTAACAGGTTGGTGCTACGTTAACGGTTGAGCCATAACTGGCTGATTGGCGTACCACGTCTCGAGATTGATTTTACCTAGGCGCGCATCTTTGCCTGGCACAAGCGTTAACTCATCTAAATCAGCGCCGGAATACTGGGCATGGCTGTCAGCAATAACATGGCGAGGATCTTCCTTTTTCGCTAAGTAGCGCCGGATAAGGGCGCTTAGGCTGAACAGCTCCGGGCCTGCTATTTCGAGAATGCTGTTAAGTGGATGTCTGAGGGTAACATCTACCAGGGCATCGGCTACATCGTCAGCGGCAATTGGCTGGATACCGGCCGGGGAAACACGAACGACATTTCCCGTCGTAGAAAAGGCAGCTATTGAAGCCAGGAATTCCATGAATTGGGTGGCGCGCACAATGGTATACGGAATGCCGGAGCTTTTAATAAGATTCTCCTGCACTAATTTGGCGCGGAAGTAGCCGCTTTGCTGTAAGCGCTCAGTACCTACTACCGACAACGCGACGTGGTGCCGAACGCCGGCGGTAGCTTCGGCCGCGAGCAGGTGACGGCCCGACTTCTGAAAAAACTCCATAACCGGCTGGTCCTCGAACGAAGGCGAATTAGCGACGTCCACCACCACTTGCGCGCCAGCCAAGGCCGCGGGTAAGCCCTCCCCGGTCACTGTGTTTACCCCAGATGTAGGAGAAGCCGCCACTACCTCGTGGCCCAACTGGCGAAGCCGATCCACAACCTTACTTCCGATGAGCCCGCTACCACCGATGACTACAATTTTCATAACTAGCTTGTTTTTTGGCCCTTTTAGTTAGGCCAGGTTTGTAAAGAGTTTCCTGCTATTGGATTGGAGATCAGCTTTCCGGAATACGCTACTGATTTGCTCTCCTTGACAATGCCTGAAAACGAATACAAGCTAGATGCCATAAATTATACTGTTGACAATCAATTACTTACATAGAAGTAGCCGTTGTTAGTACTCGGTATTACGTGGAACCGTGCTTCAACCCACGATATATCGAGGATTTAGGCCACTCGTTTTTTCCTGCTGGGCTACGCGATTGCTTGGCATAAGATTATTAACCAGGGCTTACTAAGTGAACAGGTAAGCCTCGCCCGATACCCGGCACTATTATTTAGTGAAATACTCGCTCTTCGCAATCTTCAATTTGCTCATTTTGGAATGCAGCGTCGTGGAGGGGATGGCCAGGACTTCTGCGGCGCCGCCCGCCCGGCAATTTTACCACTGCACCGTTTCAAGACCTCGATGATGTAGCGGCGCTCCAAATTCTCCAACGTACTGTTAGCGAAAGTGTCCGGCTGGTCTTGATTGTCATTGCGCCCTTTCGGTAAATTAATCTCCCGCAATACACTGTCATTCGCCAACAAAACGCTCCGTTCAATTAAGTGCTCTAGCTCTCGAACATTGCCGGGCCACGCGTAAGCCCGCAGTTGCTGCAGGACTTTAGGAGCAATACCCGTCATCTTCGTTCCCGACAGTTTGCTGTAACGGGCCAAAAAGAAATTAGCTAACGGTGCAATATCCTCCGGGCGCTGCCGAAGGGGGGGCAAATGGATGGGAAACACGTTTAAACGGTAGTAAAGGTCCGCGCGGAATTTGCCGTTTTTCACTTCCGTTTCCAGATCTACATTAGTAGCCGCAATAATTCGAACATCCACTTTGACCGTCGTTTTGCCGCCAACCCGTTCCAACTCCCGTTCCTGAATAACGCGCAATAATTTCACTTGCAGTTC
This sequence comes from Hymenobacter volaticus, assembly GCF_022921055.1. Taxonomy (GTDB): domain Bacteria; phylum Bacteroidota; class Bacteroidia; order Cytophagales; family Hymenobacteraceae; genus Hymenobacter; species Hymenobacter volaticus. Next base: position 106,773 of record NZ_CP095066.1, on the reverse strand, counting down.
CAGCGGCATTTCCCCAATCTCATCTAGAAACAGGGTGCTGTTGTTGGCCAACTCAAACTTGCCAATTCGCCGATCGAATGCCCCGGTGAACGAGCCTTTCTCGTGACCGAACAACTCGCTCTCGATTAGGTTCGCTGGTAGCGCTGCGCAGTTTACCTTCACCATCAGCTTGTTCTGCCTTGGTGATGCATTATGGATAGCGCGAGCAATAAGTTCTTTCCCAGTGCCGGTTTCTCCTAAGATGAGCACCGTGGAGTTGGATTCTGCTACGCGGGACATGAGTTGGTAAACCTTGTTCATCTCCGGTCCGCTACCGATGATTTCCGAGAAGTTATAAATGGATTTTATTTGCTCTTTGAGATGGTCGTTTTCGAATTCCAACTGCTGCTTGTAGGCTAGCACCTTCTCATTGGCCTGGATGTTGGCGATGGCAATAGATATCTGCGCGCAAATCCCTTTTAACAACGTCAGGTTTATTTCATCGGTTAACAGCCACAGCGTGCCAATATTTTTGTCTCCCACCCGTAGGGGCGCTCCGTAGGCATTTTTCAGCCCGATCTTCTTCCACAAATTCAGGTACAGAGCGCTCTTGCCTTTCTTATCCTCTTCTTCCACATTGAATATGACCGGGCACTTGCTATTGAGCACTTTCGCGGTAAGATATTCGTCAATGGATATGGTTTGGGAAAAGAGCGCAGTGAAGGCATCTTCCGTGCCGTGAAACAAGGTTTTGTCGTACATATACGGCTTCAGACTTATGCCATCGTCCTCAATAAGCCGAATCATAGCCAAGCGTATATTCAACACGCGCTGCAACACACTGGTGATGGCTTCTTGCAGGTCGTCCTTGGTCCTGACACCGGCAATGTCCTGGCTGAAATCCAGCAGGAAGGACTTTTCTTGCTCCTTGCTGAGAATCGCTTCGTTAGCGGTAATATTTTGCGCGGCCGTCGCTAATTGACTGGAAATTCGGTTTACAATGTTGATGCCCTCGTCGCTGAAGCTATTGAGTTTGTCCGCAAACAGAATAAGGCAATGTTTGGGGGTTCCATCTTCCGGCAGCACTTTAATCAGCATCTCCCGGGCCCCCGCCGCATGGTTAAGCTTAAGCCAAAGCGGAGCCGCGCTCAAGTCGAGCGACCGGATGTCGAACAGTAAAGGCTGGTCGGAGGCGACGGCAACGTTATAAATGCCGTCGTTAACGGGGTAGGGTATTGAAATGGCTTCCGTGTACTTGGAAAAGTCTTTCGACTTCGAGTTGGGGTCCGTCAGAAAAGCTTTGTAGGTCTCGCCGTTTTCCTCTAACACCGTCATAACGTTGTGCGAGAAATCAATGAGCTTCTTCAACTTCGTGTTGATGACACGAAGCAGATCCGGTCTGTTTCGAACAGTTACCATCTCGTTGCTCAATGACAGCAACACTTCGTTTACGCGTTCATTGCGGTCGATTTCCTCGTTGATGATTATATTCAATACGGCACTCGACAGCTGCGGGGCGATGCCGTGCATCAGGGCTTTGAATTCGCTCGTGAAGCTGTCAGCCCTATCGGAATAGACCAAGATGAAGCCGATGATTTCCATTCTGCTTTTCAGCGGCGTAATCATCATTTCCCTAATGCCCCGCTCGTAGTTGATTCGAATAAAGGAGGGAAGCTCGGGAGTATGCAGAATCTTCTCCAGTTGAAAGGTTAGCGGGCCATCCGCCTCAGTAACCTGGCTGATGATTGGTGCGTCAAGCGGGAAAACTTTTTTTATAAGCTCTGCATAATCGGGGTGGTCCTTGATCGGAGAGGAATTCGGGTCCAGCAGAAACGGAGTATAGGTTTGCTTGTGCTGGTCAACTAACATCACGATGGTGTGCGTGAAGTAGAACAACCCCTTGAGCCGGGAAGAGAACAAGGCAATCAGGTCTCCCTTCTCGCGCACTTTGGTGATGTCATCTCCCAAGGCCAGTAAGATCGTCCTCTCCTGCTCGTAGGTGGCAAGCTGCTTACGCAGGGTACCAGAAGAAGGGCTGCCGGCCGCCTTTTTAGCATTTAGGTCGTCGACGTTTTTTGATGCGGCATCCATGAGGGTATAGTTAGCGCAGCTGAGAGAGTAATTAAAACGGCCCCAAGTTTTCAGAAATCCAATACTCAAATTCTTTTGCTACTTAAGTGGGCAACTAGCAAATGGGGATATTCAGTTAGGTGCTCCACTAGTATTAAACTGGTTAAAAGCGCAGTCCTGAACCATCAGCACTTGCTTTACCAAGCTGCAGCAAGTGGGCTGAATCAGGTAGTGAAAGTAAAGCTCGCGTAGGACTTGCTAAAGCTCACCGGAGGAACATATTAACAACCTAATATACTAGCCGAATAACGGTTCAGAACGGAACGCTTAGGTCCGTGCAAATGACCGTTGCAGACAACAAAGTATGACCAACTGAGACAACTAATTCCTGCAGCCAGCCAAGACCTTTGCCGGGTACTTAATTCTTCTGTTGCCATGGAAAACCTGCAAAACCAAGTTGTTGTCATCACGGGAGCGAGTAGCGGTATGGGAGCCGCTACCGCCCGCAAACTCGTCCAACTGGGCGCCAAAGTGGTGCTCGCCGCCCGCCGTGAAGATCAACTCCAAGCTTTGGTGGCCGAACTCGGCGAACATGCTCATTATGTCCGGACCGACGTGAGTCAGCGCGCCGACATGGATAATCTGATTCAGCAAGCTATTGCCCGCTTCGGGCGCGTAGACGTGCTCTGGAACAATGCCGGCGTGATGCCGGTTTCTTTCTTCGACGAGTACCAAGTGGAAGAGTGGGAGCGGATGATCGACATCAACCTCAAAGGCGTACTCTACGGGATCCAGGCCGTCCTGCCGCACATGCTGGAACGGGGTACCGGTCACATCCTGGCTACTTCTTCGACGGCGGGCTTTAAAACCCACGCTGGAACGGGCGTTTACAGCGCAACCAAGTTTGCCGTTCGGGCCGTAATGGAAACCTTGCGCGAGGAGTTGGCCGGCCAGATCAAAGTATCGACAATTTACCCGGGCTCTGTTATGACCGAGCTTGGTCATGATATTACCAGCCCAAAGATTGGGGCCATGGTCAGCCAGATGCCCCCCATGCAGCGCCTGACGGCCGACGACATCGCCAATGCTGTGGTGTATCTGCTCAGCCAGCCCGCCCATGTTGCCGTGAACGATTTGCTTATCCGCCCATTGGATCAGCCCATGTAAGAGTTGGTTCACCCCGCTCTGGACTCTCGAACAGGGCGGTAACTCAGCTGGGTTACGGCCATTCGGTAGTTTAGCCTTCATACGTCTATGAATAATTTCCCTTCCCCGAAACTTGATTCCGACGTGTTGTTTGTGCGAAAGCCGGACAAACACTGTGTTCCGCAAGCCTACGTGCCCGACCACACCCTGTGCCACATCGTGGCGGGTGAAATGCGGCTGGTAGCAGCAGCTGGCGCGCATCATTACCAAGCTGGCAACACGGTGCTGCTGCGCCGCAATACGCTGGTCAAATTAGAGAAACGTCCAGTACCAGGCCAGGGCCCTTTCCAGGCTATATTCCTCTTGCTCCCCCAGCCGTTTTTGCAAGCCTATGCGCTGCAGCAAGCGCTACCCGCTTCGGACGCTGCTACCCACGAGCCTGTTCGCCTGCTGCCGGAGCACCCGATGTTGCGTGGCTTGTTTCAGTCATTGCAGCCATACCTGGGCGAGGAACCGGGGATGGATCCGGGGAAAACTTTAACTCACCTCAAACAGACCGAAGCCGTGCTGGCTTTGCTAACTCTAGACCCTGCCTTGGCCGGGTGGCTGTTCGACTTCGCCGAGGCGGGTAAGCTAGATCTGGCGGCATTTATGCACCAGCACTATATTTTCAATGTGCCCATTGCCCGGTTTGCGCAATTAACCGGCCGTAGCGTATCCACGTTTCAACGCGACTTTTACAAGCATTTTGGCATGGCGCCCGCTCTCTGGCTGCGGCAGCGCCGCCTCGAAGCGGCGCACGCCGCCCTGCTACTCCCCGGCAAAAAAACGTCCGACGTCTACTTGGAAGTCGGCTTCGAAGACGTGGCGCATTTTTCCCGGACCTTCAAGCAAGCATTCGGCTACAATCCCTCCCAGGCGGCCCGCCAAGCCTTGGTTCCAGCCAGGGTCGGTTAGTTTACTTCTTGGGCGGCTTGCAAACCACAAAACGCTTCGACCTATATAAGTCGAAGCGTTTTAGTTGGATGGGAACAGGCTGATGCCGCCTGCGTCAGATTACCAGGACCCTTAGGCCTGGACGGGGATGTGGGTGGTGATGGCGATGCGGTTCCACAAGTTGATGGTGGCAATGGCCACGATGGCCTGGGCCAGGTAGTGCTCATCGAAGAGGGCCGCCGCCGCCTGGTAGGTGGCATCCGAGACGTGGTGCTCGCTGATGAGCGTCACTTCTTCGGCCAGCGCGAGCAGGGCCTTCTCTTCGGCCGTGAACAAGTCGCCGGCTTCGCGCCACACCGAGACCAGGTGCAGGCGCTGGTCGGTCTCGCCGTGCTTGCGGGCTTCGGTGACGTGCATGTTGAGGCAGAAGCCGCAGCCGTTGAGCTGGGAGGCGCGCAGCAGCATGAGTTCGCGGTGGATGGGGTTCAGGCTCGACTGGCCCAGGTACTTTTCGAGGGCGTAAGCGGCTTTGAAGGCTTCGGGCTCGGTTTGTTGGATGTTGACGCGCATGAGTGAAAAGCGTGTAGTGAGTGGTAAATGATGGGTCAAAGGTCGGCTCCCCCTCCCCCGCCTCCTTAATCTAGGTTAAGAAAGAACTGTTTGGGATAGCCGGTCCTGGCCGCTTAGCTTAATGAGCCAGCCAGGGTACTCGGGGGCTAGCTGGCTGGCGTCGTCGAGCTGCTGTAGCTCTTCGGGTGTCAGCGGGATAGCACTGGCCCGCAGGTTGTCTTCGAGTTGGTTTATCCTCGTGGCCCCAATAAGGAGGCTGCTCACCGTGGGTTGGTGCAGCAGCCAGGCCAGGGCCAACTGCGCTTCCGAGGCTTCCTTGGCGGCAGCCATTGGCCGCAGCCTGTCTAGAATGGCAAAAGCTCTTTCGCGGTCAACGGGAATAAAGCTGCCCGCATCGAGCCGGCCACCAACGGGGGCTTCCTGGCCGCGGGTGTATTTGCCGCTGAGGAGGCCGGCTGCTAGCGGGCTCCACACCAGCAAGCCCAGCTGTTGGTCTTGCACCAGTGGAATCAATTCCCGTTCGAGTTCGCGGCCAGCTAGGCTATAATAAGCTTGCAGCGACACGAATTTTTCGAGGTTTTGGCGCTCCGAGCTAGCTAGGGCCTTCATCAGTTGCCAGGCAGCTAGGTTGCTGGCGCCGAGGTAGCGCACTTTGCCGCTACGTACGAGGTCGTCGAGCACGCGCAGGGTTTCTTCCAGCGGCGTGAGTGGGTCGTAGCCGTGCAACTGGTAAAGGTCGATGTAGTCCGTGTTGAGCCGCCGCAAACTGCCTTCTACTTGTTGCAGGATATGCTTACGGCTCAAACCCAGCTCGTTAGGGCCAGGACCCATGCGCCCGCATACTTTAGTGGCCAGCACCAACGCGTCGCGCTGCAGGCCCAGGTTGCGGATGGCCTGACCAGTGATTTCCTCCGATAAACCATCGGAATACACGTTGGCCGTGTCCAGGAAGTTTATGCCGGCCTCCACCGCGCGGCGAACCTGGGCATCAGCCGCAGCCTGGTCGAGCGTGCCTACGCCTCGGTAAATCCCCCGGCCGCCGAAAGCCATGGTACCTAAGCAGAGTTGCGATACTTTCAGCCCGGTAAGGCCTAATAGGTTGTATTTCATGGGTGATGATTGGTTTGAACAGGGCAAAATTCCGCCTCTTACGGCCAAGCTGCACCTGTCTATCAAACCAAAACCTTCACAATTCAAACCAGCGTTTGGCGCGCTTGGCGGGGCGTGTGGCCGGTGTGCTTTTTGTAGAAGGTATTGAAATAGGTGGGGTAGGCAAATCCTAGTGCGTCGCTGATAGTGGCCACGGGCCAAGTGGAGTAATGGAGCAGGGTGATGGCCTCGCGCACGAGTCGCCCAGCCAGTAGGGCCGTGGTAGTACGACCAGTGACGTGACGCACGGCGCGGTTGAGGTAATTGACATGCACGGCCAGCGCGGCGGCGTAGTCTTGGGGGGTGCGCAAACGCAGTTTCTGCTCCGGGTTTTCGAGCGGAAACTGCTGTTCCAGCAATTCTAGAAAGAGGCTTGTGATACGCCCGTTGCCGTCGGTAGGGGCCGCATAAGTAGTGGGTGGTTGGAGCTTCCGGGCTTCGTGCAGCAGCAGTTGCACATAGTGACGTAATACATCAACCTTGTGGAGGTAGTCGGTACCAGCCTCGTCCCACAGGTGCTGAAAGATGCCCGCCAATGAGGCAACTTGGTCTGACTCCAGCAAAAACACCGGGTCGCCGCCGGGTTGAAACAACGGCAGACTAGCTAGGGCCGGATTCGTCCCGCCCCCTCCCTGCCAGAAGGCGTTCGTGAACGAGCAGTACAGTGCCCCTTGGGACCCGGCCTCTTTTTCCCAGGCATAAGGCACGAGCGGATTGGTGAATACGAGGGCGGGCTGGTTTACTTGCAAGCTGCGGCTAGCGTAGTGCAACTGGCCCGTGCCCGCCGTGAGCAAGGTTATTTTGTAGAAATCACGCCGTTGGTACGGCAGCAGTTGGGGCCCGGTTTGCTCACTGCTATACACGAAAAACTGGTGGTTGTCCAGCGCCCGCCGGGGCAGGTTAGCGGAGGGTAGCAGGTGGGCTCGGTGGAAATCAGCGAGGCTTTGTGAGAGGTCCATGCAAGGCACCTATTTTAGCTAGCAGTAAGGGACGAACAGTACTTTCCCGGCTCCGGCAACTCTTTCCTGACGATCTGGCGAATGAATAGCCTTAACCTATGGGCATCGCTTTCGGCTGCTCCACCTTGGCTGCCGGCCGGTTCAGGGGCAGAATGGTGATGCGGGTTCCCCGCTGGAACGTGACGAGTTGGTAGAGCCAGTTGACGAGCACTACCATCTTGTTGCGAAAGCCGATCAGAAAAAAGATGTGGACGAACAACCACGTCATCCAAGCAATAAAGCCACTTAGGTGAATGCCGCCCGGCAGATCGGCCACGGCGCGGTTGCGCCCGATAACGGCTAAATCACCTTTGTTGAAATACTTGAAGGGCTTAAAGGGCTCGCCTTGGAGCAGGCGCCGAAAGTTCTTGGCTAGGTGACGGCCTTGCTGAATAGCCGGCTGGGCTACCTGCGGGTGTCCGCCGGGCCACCCGGCCGCTTTCATCAGGGCGATGTCGCCAATCGCAAAAATGTCGTCGTACCCGTGCACCTGGTTGAAAGAGTTGACGAGGTAACGGCCGCGCTCCTGCGTGCTTGCCGGCAGTCCTTCGAGAAGCGCCCCCTTTACGCCAGCCGCCCATACCAGCGTGTGCGAGGCAATCCGCTCGCCGCTGTTCAGGATCACGGTCTGCCCATCGTAAGAAGTCACTAGTTCATTGAGCTTAACGATGACGCCCAACTCCTGTAGATCCTGCAGGGTTTGGTGGCTCGCTTCCGCCGAGAGCGTAGGCAGCACGCGGTTGGCCCCATCGATCAAGTAAATGTTCATTTCCCTGAAATTCAGCCCGGGATAGTCGCAGGGCAACACGTGCCGCCGCATTTCAGCCAGAGAACCCGCCAGTTCTACGCCCGTGGGACCCGCCCCCGCTATTACAATGTTGAGCAAGGCGTGGCGTTGGGTGGGACCCTGGGTGACGTTCGCCTCCTCGAGGCTTTGCAGGAGCTGGCTGCGCAAGTTGACCGCGTCGCCGAGGTCTTTGAGGTTGAACGCATACTGCCGGATTTGCTCGTTGCCAAAGTAGTTGGACTGGGTGCCCGTGGCGACCACCAGATAGTCATAGGGCACTAGGCCGAGCGGAGTCGTCACGGTTTTGGCAACCGCATCGATGCTGGTAGCGGGCACGGCGCGAAAGTGAAAGTCCTCCTGGCGCCGGAACAGCTTCCGAATGGGTTCGGCAATGGATTCTGGCTCCACGCTGGCGGTAGCCACCTGGTAAAGTAAGGGCCAGAAGCCGTGGTAGTTTTGCTTGCTGAGCATGACCACTTGAAAATCGTGGCCAGGTAGGCGCTGCACGAAATTGATCGCCCCAAACCCGCCCCCGATGACTACTATCCGCGGCTTGTTGGTTCTGGGAACGTTAAGCGATGATTCCGATAAGTGAGACATAGGGTTGGCTAGTAAAGGAGTGGATAGGGAGCGCTGCTCAGGGCTGCTGGATTGGCGTCTTATCTTGCAGCGAATGATTGATGATGTTGCGCGTGGCTTCGCGCGGCTGGTAGGCTGAACTAAAAAGAATGGCCAAGGGAATGAGCGCGAAAAGCAGCGGCACCACGACGGAAAAAACGTAGCCGGTGCCATAGACCATGGGATTGTACTTGCGGTGGTTGAGCCCCAGGCTTTGCCAGCTGCTCCGGAAGCCGTGCCAGAGGTGATAGCCCAGTGCCACCTGCGCCAGCACGTAAAGCGTCACATACCACGGAATTTTAAACGAGGCCGCTCCCAGGGAATACAAGTCTTTGACGGGATGGTCGATAGTAGGGATTTGTACTTCTACCAGGCCGCCCAGTAGCCCGAAGCGGGAGCGCAACCAGAAATTCCCCATATGCACGCCTAGATACAGCAGTAACAGGATGCCCAGCAGCGTCATATTGCGCGACGCCCACCGGGAATTTTGGGCCGTGTGGTTGACCACGTAGGCCACTGGGCCCCGCGCTTTCCGGTTCGTGATGGCCAAGCGCAAGCCCTGGTAGGCGTGCAGCAGCAGTCCCAGCAGGAGCACCACTTCCAGCGTCCGGATGATGGGGTTAGTAGCCATAAACTCCGCCCATATGTTGAACGTGTCACCGCCGTCAGGAAGCAGCATCATCAGGTTGATGGAGAGGTGCACGAGCAGGAACGAGCAAAGAAACAAGCCCGTTAGGGACATGGTAATCTTGCGTCCAATGCTGCTGGAGAGCGTTTTGGTAAGCCAATTCATGAGAAATAAGGCAAGAATTGAAGGGGCAGGAAATGGCAATAGGCTGGTTTAGCCCGGTTGGCTGCGAACAGGTATGGGAGCGACATTTAGGTTGAAATGCTGCCCCCTTGAGCAGCGCTTGGCAGTGGTAGCCTCAGTTCTTGGAGGTCACGAATAGGTCATCGGCCCAGACAAACCGGTCGGAAGGCGAGAAAGCCCACGGTGCGCCATTGTTTTCGATATTAGCAAACATCACGTTGAGGGCGTGCGGCGCCGCGGACTCTTCCAAGACCAGAAACCGACGCATCTCCAGGATACTTTCCAAGGGGTTAATGCTCACGGGGCAAGCTTCCACACAGGCGTTGCAGGTAGTGCAGGCCCACAGTTCTTCCGGCGTCACGTAACCGCGCAGCAGGGGGTGGGATTCCGGAGCCGGTGCCTCCTGTTGGACATGCCGGGCTTCCGGACCGTACTGGTTGGGCTGAAATATGAGCAGCGAGTGGTACTTTTCCTCGACCCGGTCGCGGGTGTCCATGATGATCTTGCGCGGGGAGAGCAGCTTGCCAGTCAGGTTGGCCGGGCACACGGAAGTGCAGCGGCCACACTCAGTGCAAGCGTAAGCATTCAGCAGTGCGGTCCAGGGCAGGTCGTCCACATCCTGGGCGCCAAAGGAAGTAAGAAGCCCCGCGGAACCATCAGCTGCAGAGGCCGGAGCGGGCACCACGTAGCTGGGATCCAGGATGGCCTTCACCTCATGGGTGATACTCGCCACGGTGGAAAGCTGGCCTGGAGGCACCAAGCGCGAATACCACACGTTCGGAAAGGCCATGATGATGTGGAAGTGCTTGGAACTAGGCAGGTAGTTCAGGTACACCAGAATACCCACGATATGGGCCCACCAGCCTACCCGCTCCAGGACGAACAGGGTCGAAACGTTAGCTGGCAAGAAACCCTGGAGCCACTGACTGACGGGGTAAGTTCCTGGCAGTACTTGGCCTAGCAATTGGTGCCGTTTTAAGTCGGCCGAGTTCATTAGAAATAGCGCCCCCATTAGCAGCAGCTCCGCGTATAGAATAAGATTGGCATCAAGCCGGGGCCAGGCCCGCATTTCCACGCCGACGAAGCGGCGCACTCCACCCGCGTTGCGCCGCCACCAGAGCGCCGTGACGGCCGCCACCACTAGTACCCCCAGTATCTCGTTGGTAGCCACCAGAGCAGCATACCCTCGGCCAGCAAAGCCTAACAGACGGTGTGTCCCCAACGCGCCGTCCAAGAGCATTTCTAGTACTTCAAGGTTGATCGTCAGAAAACCCACGTAAACAACTAGGTGCAACACCGCCGGCGTAAGGCGAGTGAACATCTTCTGCTGCCCAAACGCTACGAGGAGCGTTTTCCAGGATCTTTTGAAAACCTCCCCCTCACCTCCCGGTCGCGGCCGATCAGGATGTTAGCCCGTATGCGGGAGGCCTGCCAGCTAAACAAGCCGAAGCCCAGCGCTACTACCACCAGGAAGAAAACATTCTGCAGTGAAAAGTGCATGCTCAGTGACCCATGAAAGAAGTGAGTTAAAGGTCTGCTCTGAGCACGGGCTATTTCCTTAACCTAGATTAAGAAATTGCCTTGCCCTGAGTTGTCTGCCCGGGTTACCCCATTTTTTTGAGAGAACCTTAGTTTGCGGGGTGCTCAACGTCTTTTTGCCGGCTGCCGGGTGGTCAGCTGCGAAGCTCCTAGCTTCTGCGTGGCAGCAAGGATGAAGGCGGCAACTTTGTTCGGCTCCGAAACCATGGGCACGTGACTGGTATTGAGTTCGAGCGTAGTGGCCTTGATCAACTTGGCCTCGGCACGCTCCAGTTCCGGGTTTATCATCCGGTCAGCGCTCGCGATTACGCACCAGGAAGGCCTAGTTTTCCAGGCTGCCTGGGCAATCTTTTCCGTTAGGGCCTGCTTAGCCCACGGCACTTGCGTGGCATGCATGACGTTGCGGTCCGCCACGGGTACATCCTGCGCAAAGTCTTGGTGGATGCCTTGCATGGAAAGCTTCTGGAAACCCGCCGCGTCGGCTTGTACTTCGGCGTTACCGGGCGCAGGTGAATAATTCTGCACTACATCCACCAGGGATTGTCCGTCGTTGGGAATTAGCGCGGCCACATACAGCAAACCAGCCACCTTCGGATTGTTGCCCGCTTCGGTAATCACCACGCCGCCCATGAATGCCCTACCAGCAGCACTAGGCCAGGCATCAGGGCGATGGCCCGCTTGGTGGCAGCCACGTCGTCGGCGAGAGAGGTGAGTGGGTTCTGCACGGCAATGACATTGAGCCCACGGGCTTGCAGAAGCGGAATGACCTTGGCCCAACTCGAGCCATCCGCAAAGGCACCGTGTACGAGCACCACGTTTCTTATGCCCTTGACGGCGCTAGTTTGAGCTTGTGCTACAGTAGGGCACGCAGCGGCCAATAGGACCACGGTGCAGGCACACAGGGCCAGAAATTTAGAATACCACACAATTGAAAGAATTAAAAAGGTTTGCAGCAAAAACGTGGGACGGCTCTCGACCAACCTTAGGCGTACTCAGTGAATTCTGCCTGCATAGCCCAGGGCAAGGATCGGTGAAAGGCACAGCAGCCCCTAAGCGGGCAGCCATACGCCCACCGCCCCTACATAGGGACGGTTTTGAGCTAGATGAAAAGAATGAACTGTCCGATCTAGATCTATGCGTAAAGCCTCCTCGTGTCGGAGGGCAAGGCTGATTCAGCCTTTAAGAGCCCTTATAAGGCCTGGCCAGTGCGTTCCAGCAAGCTTAGCTGGCGGCAGCCGTATTTAGGTACTGTTTCAATTCAGTGGCCGTGTGCAGGAAAAGCGACATTACAGTCGGCACCTCGGCTAGGCTGTTGAGCAGACCTGAATCGCGAATCAGGTCATTGTAGTTGCTGTAATGGCGAACACTCCGGCAGCACAACTGTAGACTTGGCTCTCACCCGTAGAACAGTATCCTAAGCCGCTTGGATGAGGGCGGATAGCAGCCTTTGCAGCTGCTCGGTGGGTGCCTGCCGAGAAGAATGAATTTACTCGCGCTCGGCTAGATTCATAAAGTACCTGTCGCACCCCCCTTTCGTCAGCGGCACTGTGCACCCATTACGGCTACCTGTTATTCGTAAACTGCAATACGTAAGGTCAACTCTCACTCCTAGCCTGGCACTGCCTACACGTTGCAAGCTTCGAGCGGTGGCAGCGTTTCGAGGTTCATCCAGGCAGTATAGAACGCTTAAAGAAACCAATTACTTGCGGGTAGGGGGTCAGAGGCGAAGCCGCGCACGGTGGAAGTAGTCAGGTTAACTGCGTGCATGCGAAAGCAGGGAAATAGTAAATGGTAAATCGAGGGTCAGGATTTGAAAGACATCAGCTATGCTGGCCTGCCCCTCACCAGCCCTGGACTTGCCTTTCTCTCTGATGCCTGCTTTGCGTAGCAGGGCCCGGTACTGATGGTAAAAATCGGCAACCGAACGGGGTTCCAACAGTATCTGGCGGGTGCAGCTGCCCGCGGGATGCCCCAAAGGCTCGTGAGTCCGGAAGTTGAAGATTAGTTCATAGCTGCCCTCTGCAAATGCTATGGGGCCCGTGGAGAGACCCTGCGGCGTGAAGTGGAGGGGAATTTGCCACCACTCAGTTAACAGGGGGCTAAGCGCCCGGCGCATCATGCCAGCTAGCTGCGTCCACCGGTGCAGTTGACTGGTATTAGTCCAGAAGTCGGTCGGGAGAGAAGGCCAACGGTCAGATAGTGCTTGCATGATACAAGGGTTTGGAATACGGCTCTAGAGCCTGTAAAACAGGAAGGAAAAAGCAAGCTGGCTAAGTTTCAAGAGTGCTCAGTCGTACAAATGGATAGAATCCGGTTTTTGCAAATCTTCCTGCCATCGATCGATGTAGGCCAGCAAGTCCTCAGGGGCCGGACTGGTTTCCACCTCTCCGTAGCTGCCAAAAACGATAAGCCCAAGGGCGATACAGTGTGCAATGTCGAGGCGAAGCAGCATGCCAAAACTAAAGCCGGCAATGAAGTTCTGGCGGGCTTCCGGGGCCAGTTCCACGTTGGGTGCAACCCTCTTGCGAGCTAGAACAAATTGCTTTTGACTGGTAAACAGGAGCGTATCATAGGCCGAGTAGATCAGCAACCGCGTGATCCGCATCGTTCGGAAAATGGAAAAGTACTTTTTCTTTAGGTCGGGATAGCTCTGCTTCGTTGTTGGCGTATCCGGGTGTACCCCATTAAGCACCATCCACAGGTTAATAGCCTCTTTCTCGTCCAAGGCTAACGTGACTTGGCCATGGCGGGAAAAACCGCTAATAATGTCAAGGGCTTCATCCACTTCAAACGACAACTTGTGCTGTAAGTCACCGAGATAGAAAATGAATTCCAGGTTCGTTTTCCCTAAAGGGTGGATTACGTCCGTTAGCAGGCCATCCCACAGGTCGGATGCCGCCGCAACTTTCGACCAGTCATCAAAAGCGATGGTCCGACAATTCAAAAGCAACAAAGCCAATTCTGTAATTACGGCCTCGCTACGCAGATAATACCACTGGTGCTGTTCGCTAGCCGCGTTTTCAGGGATCTCCACGTTCAGGTTAGCTAGCGCACTGAGGTCATGCTGCGCGTTCAAGGTTAAGCTACGCACACCCAGTAATTGCAGAATTTTAGGCAAGTGCTCCTCTTTGATACCCAAGGCGTTTACGGGGTGCTTCGCATCCGACGAATGCACTAAGTCTTGGTCGCTAAAGCTCCTTAAATACAGGCTTTCCGAAACATCGAAAGCCTGTATTTTCGCCTGGAGGTCAAGCAGAATGGGGGATGCATTGAGCAGGTCCATTGCAAGGATTTCCATTATCTAAGCATTTTAGGGGTAGTGAGTGGTTTCCCAATGGACTGCATTGGGGCATCATCAAAGAATTATTTCATTTTGGGGCTGTAGTTCGGGGGGAGCTTATGCTCGCCTAACATTTGCCGGAGTTCGATCTCGATGCTGCGGCTTATCTGCGCAATTGGAACGTCGTTGGCACTACCTTCAAAGGGATTTCCAGTGCTTTCACCCACCTGCTCGAGTGAAGTGTACATCCAGGAAATAACCATGCTGAAAGGAACTACCAACCAGACCATCTGCCCCTTCCAACTACCTTCCACCAAGCTGTTTAGCCGATCAAAGTCTCGGAGCATGCCGAAAGGCAGAAGTAAGCAGAACAACCACACGAAAAATGTATTGATAATGGCGTACTGTCGGGGTAGGGTGACTCTTTTAATTGTTCGCTTTGCCCTTGCTGTAGGTAAAATTCTTTAAGGGTTCGTTGCATCTCCACGAATTGCACTACACCAAGTTGTCCTAGATCATACAAGTCTTTAATAGTCTGACTCTGCAACGACAGAAGGTGGGTTGCTTTGTTTTTAGTTGCCACAATCAACTTCAGCTCGTGCTCAGTGAGGTATTTGGTTAGCTCACATTCCAAGGAGGTTATCTGCTCAGGAATTGTGTAATACTGCTGATACTCGACGTTATGCTTGTGCTGTTTGCTTTCCCAAGGCCGTTCACTTCGGAGTTGATAGCGCAATGCGGTGAGCCAAGCCATATGGCGGTAGAGAAGCTCCTGGGTTTTTGCTGGGCACGAGAAAGAATCTCGGCTCATTATCCCCAGTACCGGCTCAAGCCGATAATGGCAGTCCAAATCTGCTGCCCCTCACTGGTACGGTGATAAGTTTGGGTATTCTTAAATCCCACAATAAAAGCTGTCGCCGTACCTAACAGAGCTACAATGGCCCAGGGAATTGTCAACCATCTCAGGCCGGCAACCTGATATAGGACGACGGGTAAGGCTCCCAGCACGGCAAGAAGATAAATCTTGCTTCTCGTCCACACTAGAAACTCCCCTATTTTATATGATTTGCCGACATGCATGGTATTGGCTCAGGTCTATCGCCTTGAAGGCAATAATTGGATACAACTACGATTTCCTCTTGGACCGTGTCTCTCGAGCGCCCGTGTCCAATAAATTAAAAACCCAACGCATTCCACGGGAAAGCTTGCTTGGCTCCTGGTGTCAACCAGAGCTCTGCCCATTACGGCTCACTTATTGGCTGGCGTTTTCAACTCCCATAATGAACTTTTCCTACCCGCTTCCTTGATGGGGAAGGCTCAGGCTGGGATTACAATGTTCGACGCACTTCAACGCTACCACCCTTTTCCAGCAGAGGGCACTGCTGTGCAATTCTGATAGCTGCTTCGTAATTAATCGCTTTAATGATGAGTACGCCACCAATACATTCCTTTCCCTCAGCGTAAGGTCCGATGGATACGAAGCTGTCTTTTGTCACAATCCTACCTATTCCATCAAATAGGGCTGGTGGTTCATCCAAATAGTCTTCAGCCGCCAGCTTGCGAACCCAGTTCTGCCAATGCTTTACTTGTTGCGGAAGCTGCTCAGATAGCAGATGTACTTCTTCGGAATGGTATTCTCTACGAAACAGAAATAAAAACTCGTTCATGGAGCTGATTTCAGCTTGTTGCTGTCCCTTTGAATAAGGGTATTAGAAACTCTGAGCTATTACTTGCCGAATTTCAACGGTGCCGTTTAGGCTTAGTATAGGACAGTCTCGTGCTATGTCGATTGCCTCTCTATAGTCAGCAGCTTTCAGGATAATTAAGCCCCAATGGAGTTCATTTCGGCAGTATAGGGACCACTGGCCACCTCCTGGTGCTTGACAATTTTGCCGCTGCTCTCGTAACTCCGAACTGGATAAGCCAATTTATCCTGAGCCGCTAAGCTGCGAAACCAATCGGCCCAGTGCTTTACGTGCTCGCGCATGTGCTCCTGCGTTGGCTGTATTTCGGGCGTGCTATAATCTCGGCGAAACACCAATAGAAACTCACTCATTTTCAAGCTGTCGTAATTTTGGCAGGCATCGAGTAACTGCTTGCCGTTGCTTTAATCAACGTATCCTGCCGCTTCACGCAGCCTTAGGTGATGATTGCCTAACTCTAAGCTGGTTTCCGCAGCCTACTGCTCAACTTGCTATCACTTTGAATTCAAGGTCTGATCGACCTCCCTTAACGAATCATCTAAGTATTCTCCCCCTTCATCTAGGCCTTCCTCTAAAGGCAGGTACACAACATGCGGGGGTTGCTCGGGAGATTCTCTTATTTTCTGAATCAAAGAGTTGATTGGCGTTTCCAACGAATTCAAGTCCATGTCGATCTGCTTTAAGGTTAAAGTACCAGGGTGTTAGTTTGATCAGCGAGAAAAGAACTCCTCTGCTGTTGTTGAGATTGCTATGATGCTGCTAACCGCGATGTGCTCAAGAGTAGGCAACTGCCGTGCCATTGTCATAATCAATTGATTGCAAGTTAGTTATGACTGAAACTGATTTGTGGTTTACACTTTATTCCGTGAGTTGACGAACGATCTACGAAATAGAGTGCCTTTTTTAGCTTGATTTAAGCTTAAAGTCAACAATGCTTACCATGGTCGGGACAGGTTGTGTTTACCGCTACCGAAGCGGAACTTTGAACTGATTCGTCGTTCTCTAACGTGCCCGAATTGGTGGCACTCCTCTCCTCTCAGGTAGTTAACCTGCCAGGCTAGCAGCAAACCTTGTGGCAGTAAGCGCAAGCACGATTAATTGCCCGAGTTCATCGCAACGGGCTTCTTTTGGGTTGATACCCGTATCTACCTTAGGTAAACGGGTTCTCCGGGGTGGCTGCCATTATCACAAGCAAAACGCCAGTGGCTATTACACAACTACGCTAGCGTCACTTCCACGCGAGGAACAGAGTAATAATGCTAACGCACTAAGTTTTCTAAGCAGAAGCACCTTGAGCAAGCACCTCATTACGAGGTTAGTAAAGGAGTGAGAAGGGCAGGGCTTACATAAGAGCGTCAAGCCCTTGAAAAGCGCAAGTGGCAACGCCGCGTAACAACCAGCAGGTAAGGTCAGGGAAGCTCACCGTCCATAAGAAGATTATTGCTCCCGATTGAAAGCTAACTCAACGCTGGGCGGAAGCAAGCTCCCATACCGCCTCAGCGAATTCCCGAGGGGATTCTTCCGGTAGGTTGTGCCCTGCGCCTTTAACTACGCGGTGTCTACGTGCTGCACTAAATTTGTGCGCGGTTGCGCGGCTATCAGCTGCGGGTACGACGCCATCGGCTTGACCATCTAGGGTAATGGTTGGCACTGTAATGATGGGGAGAGCGGCAAGGCGTCGTTCCACTTCTTCATAAGAGGGATAACCAGCTGTAAAACCTAGCCGATGGCGGTAAGAGTGAATAACTACATCCACGTAGTCGGGATTGTCGAACGTGCTGGCATGGTGATCAAGCGTCGCTTCATCGAAGCGCCAGGAAGGTGAATTCCGCGACCAGAGGGATTTGGCAAGTTCGCGCCTGTTAGCCGTTAGGCCAGCGCGACCGCGCTCCGTCAAAAAATAATACTGGTACCAGAGGCCGGATTCAATTGCCGGGGGTAAAGGCTGGCTCGCCTGCGCAATGTCCTGAATCAGATAACTGTTGACCGATACCAGTCCCGTGCAGCGCTCTGGCCAGAGCGCTGCTACCACGCACGCGGCTCGCCCACCCCAGTCGTAACCGGCAAGCGTGGCACGCTCTATTTTCAAAGCATCAAGTAAGGCGATTACATCCGCGCCAATCGCCCCCTGCTGCCCGAGCGCGGGGTGGTGCTCGCTATAAAACGCGTCGAACCGTGACCCCGCAGATGAGGAACAACCACCCGACATCCCCGCGCAGCCAGCCACGGAGCAACCTCCGTGTAGCTATGAATGGAATACGGAAAACCGTGCAATAAAACTACACATGGTCCATTGCTAGGACCGATTTCATAGTAGCCAATATCGAGGACACCCGCTTTGACTTGCTTGATGGGAGCAGGTAGCCACGCCGGAGCGCTGATTTGGTTGACACTCGCACCTGCGGCATTGTGCAGCGCCGTATTGGCAATGAAGAGACCTGCTGCCGCCGTTTTAAGGAAAGTTCGGCGGTTGAGTTCATGGCCCTGGTTCACGGTTTCGGTTTTGTTTAGCATAAGCGTATCTCTGGCTAGGACATGGTGGCAAAAGGGGATTCTAGGCTAGAAGTGCGGTTGTCCTAGTAGCTGAACTCGCTTAAGGGAATAGAAGTCTTCTTACCAAGACTCGAAAAGACTCTACCGCTCGTCGCTTTCTTTTCTGGACGGCAACATAAGCTTAAGCTGTTGATGAGCAACAACTTGCTTAATATCTGCTGCGTCGTATTTTTTTGGGGGGGGGTAGATCGTGGTAGTTAGCAACCAATAGGTCCCACAACCCAGCCAGGCAAACGGTGTTGCAGTACAAAGTGTAGAGGTAACCACCCAGGCTAAGTATGCCTCAAAGATCTGATTCTCAGGTCTTGAAATTTCTTGATCTAGTTTAAGAAATCATCTGCCCAAAAAAGATTGTTATTCCTCTTGGTGCTTCAAGCAGCTGACTTGCTAGGAAAGCCAACTCAAGCCTTAAGATCAACTAGCCTTTTCAAGTTGCTGCCTTTTTTCTGCCCTTTCGCTCAATGCAAAAAGCAATGGCTGAACTTAATTATGTAACCAGGGTAAGTTGAACCGACTGCTTTGTCTCGTTGGGTAAGTGCAATCCCATGAAAGCAAATGTTGCCGCAGGCCGTTTCTCTGCTACCGCGTTAGCCTCCGCTTACCAAGGCGAAGCTAATAATGGCGACTAAATGGATAGTGTAGAATTCTGCCCTAGCGGTGAGGGTAGCGAATACCCTCGGCTGCTCTTTGATCTAGTTAGGGGACCGGTCGCGCTTATTTCCTTACGAATGCCCCACTTTCGCCCGGATCTTGCTTAGAAATTCCGGGGTAAAGCCTAGGTACGAGGCTAACATATACTGCGGCACCCGCTGTACAAACCCGGGCAGGGCCTCGCTAAAGAAGTGATACCGCTCCTCCCCCGACATTCCGAACAGAAACTTGTTTCGGAACTGAGCGGCTGCCACGGTTCGCTGCAAAATGATACGAAAGTAGCGCTCCAGTTTAGGTAACAGTTGAAAAACCTCTTCCTGTACCGACTGGTCAAACACGACAACTTCTGTAGGCTCAATGGCTTGGACAGTGTACACAGTTGGCGAATGCGTGCCCATACTGGTATAATCCGTCACCCACCAGTTTTCAATGCTAAACTGAATAATTTGCTCGGTACCTTTTTCAGAAACGAAATAAGTGCGTAAGCAGCCGCGCAACACGAAGTAGCTAGCTGGACATATCTGTCCCTCACGCAGCAGAAAGTCTTTGCGGTCAATCGACTGAGTGCGCAGATAGCTTACAAACAAGTCCGCTTCGGCTGGCGTCAAAGCCGCATGCCGGGCAATGTGGTCGAGCAAGGGCGTATATAAAGCGTTCATATTAACGGAATTCGGGTGTATCTAACTACCGGCTCTGGACTTACTTCCTGTAAGTTGTAGCAGCGACGATTGTAGCAGCGACTATGTTAGAAAAGCACGCAGCAGCTCCCATCAACGGGTAGATAGTGCAGCCATTATTTATGAGTTATGTAACGGCATCTCACCTCGGAAATAACGGTTAGGAAAGCTCAGATAATGAACCAGCCCCTCAGCAAACATAGGTAAAAACCGGCTTTTAAGATAAACTAGAATTCAAGCTAGGAGGTATAAATAACTGATTTAAACGACTCTATAAGCTGCGTATATTCCCGCCAATCTGATGATCACAGGGGAGATTCGATTCAAAAAATTGTAATTGCTTGGGTACTGTCTTGCTGCCTATTAGATAATGCCTGCCAGCTTATTTTAACAAAGCGTCATAGAACGCTACAGCGGCAAACGGGGGCAGATCATCAGGTACTCGTGCTTAAACAGAGCTCCTTGTTATCCAAGCGGTCAATTCAGCCTCCGTTAATTCTTCCAGTAGCAACAAGGCTTGGTATGGATCGCCAGCAAGTTGAAGCAGAGTTGCGAAAGCGGGCTCCGTTTTAAGACCCAGCTGCTTGAGGTGGCGCACCGCGGTACGCCATTTTTCTCCTCCAGCTTGTAGCACGGCATATTCTACTAGCATGTGCCGGTAGGCCAGCTGCTGGGCTGTGGGTCGTGCCTGTGCGAACACTTCTACCTGCAATTCCTCGTAGAAAAAGCTGCTTACCAGCGACTCCTGCCCTCCTATTAAAAGCTCACGAAGTTGAAAGGCGGGCAGGTGTGCATAGGAAGCGCGAAGCAATTGCTTAAACGTTTCCTTGTTTTCAGGCAGTATGTGACAAATAATGTCCACATCACTATCCGGCAAGTCAATATCGATCGGGATGGTGCCCACAACAATGGGATCATAGGGAAACAAGGTAGTCAGAATTGCCAATTCCTTCAGTACCACGTAAGCGCGCCGTTGTCGAGCATTACCATTTTGTAGATACTGGGCGTTCATCCAATCTGGCTGTGCATTCATACCAATAAGTCAGAGTAGTGTAGGTCGTTTTCTTATATGGGCAAAACATGCACTTATTGTCACACTTGAGAAGCGTGCGTTTAAGTAATGATACAAGACGAGTTTTAGATAGCCTTCATGATTGGTAGCCTTGTTTGTATGCTTAAAATACTGTCATCCACCAAGACAAGTTGAGCCTTCATGAAGTCTTTGAACTGTCCGTTTTTACTAGACCACTTCAGTCATGAACGTAGCCAAGGTGGCCAAAGCCCTGGAAAAGGGTTTATCGGTTGCGGAGATAGGAACACTGACTGGCATTAGTCGGGCTCGCCTTAAGAGGGCAAGCTTCAGACCAACCAAGCTGAAGAGGTACAGGATAAATATTGTCTTTCGAAAACGCCTTTTATAAAATGCAAAAGCCCCAGCATTAGCTGGGGCTTTTTTATTGTCAGGAGCAACAATATTACCCTAAATACGCATTCTAGGACGCGAAACTTGCTCCTCTTTCTGCTCCGTTACGGCCTGTTGAGGTGCAGGATAAAAGCGTTCATTTTTCGGATTAATGCTGCGCTTAAAGGGATCGAGTTGCATGGTTGCGTCGAAGCGCGCCTTTCCATCGCCCGTTACCATACCCTCAAGCCGCACTGGTTTGCCTTCCAGCAACTGCTGCTGCTGCTCCGGTTTAAGCGTTAGGCCGTTGATCACCTGCGGAACCCGCTGGTTTCCTTGGCGCAAGGCCACCACTTTATTCATCTCTTTATCGATGGCAATATAGGCGGCAAACGTCTGGCCCTGGCTGTCTTTCAGGCCATCCGTAAGCACCACCCCAGTCTGCTCCAGTTGCTCTTTCATAGCGGGCGTAATTTGCTTGCCCATAATCTGCTCCGGAATTTCTAACCGATGCTTGGGTAGGTCAAATTGCAGACTCGCGGTTCCTTCCGCATCACGTTGCAGCACCATTTTAGCAGCAAACGGAATGGGTTCGCCTTGCTGATTTCGAAGGCTGAAGGTGGAAACCAAGTCCGTTTTTTTGCCTTCCAGTAGCTTTTGCAACTGGCCTGTACGTTCCAGCTCGGCCGCTTGCACACCCATTTTCGCCAGCAACTCGAAGGGGATATCCTCCCGAACAAAGGCCTTGGGGGCAACACTTGGGGCGACGGGTGCTGGGGGGTTAGAAGTTGCTCCCGTAGCCGCGGACCGAGTAGCTAGATTCTCCTCGGCTAAGGCCTGCACCTTGGCTCGCACGGCCGGACTCAGCAGCGAGGCGACCCTGGCTTGCACGGCCGGAGTAGGCTGCAGATCGGCGGCGGAAGGTATTGGCGCTGGCGTAGCCAGCGGCGGGCGGGCAACTACTTTCTCAGTGGACTTCGGAGCCGTCTGCTGCGCAAGCGCATAATTTTCTGTGAAGTTGCTGACAAAGCTCACCACCACGCCATTGCGCACCGTGATATCGAGCAGGCCAGCGCCATCAAGGGCATCACCTGCCTTGCGCAAGCTACGGGCCTGCGGCATGCACTTGAGCACGGGGTCTTTCTCGATCACCTCCCATATATTCTTAAGTACCTTACTGACTGACTCCCCTTTTAGGCTGTCGCCCACTGTTGAGAGGTGAGTTGGCCTCGTGCCGACGGTGGCACCAATGACCTTGGCGGCCTCCTCCAGCTGTGACGCCTCCCGCGTTTTACCGCTTTTGCGTAACGCGTCCACAACCGGTTGGGCGTTGAGCAGGAATTCGTCCCGCATCTCGTCAACAGAGGGACTCACCGGCTTTTTAGCGGGTTCGGGTACCTGCTTGGCAGGCGCTGGTGCTGGTAACCGTTCAGAACCAAATGGGGTTTCGGCTTGGTGTAACATAAGAAAATGGGCTAAAGGTGAATCAGATAGCTCCCCGTGGGCGCATCATCTCCTTAAAAATAAAGACTATTGATTGATATAATCAATAATAATCTTAAATTCATTTAGCCTATTTTCTTTTTCACTCTACGGCTGCCGAATCCTTGGCTACTGAATCTTTTTGAGTAGTGTTATCATCCAAATGATGTTCGAGCTGATGTTTAAGCGAAACGAGAAACGAACGATCCTTGGCTAAATCTTCGGCCTTGACTTCGGCATCCAAAAACATGGGAACGGCCGCGTTATTTTCCAGCATAATCCAGGCGGGATTGCAGCCCTTGCGGTAATAAAACTGGGCGAGGGTCAGAAAGGTCTCGATGGTGCCGGCGCCATTCAACTCCATGCGCGCAATGATGTTCTGCGTGAGCCCGGTCTCTTCCGCAATAGTGGCCTGGGACCAATTTTGCGCCGGGTACTGCGCGGCTAGCTCCCGCGCAGATGAGCTAAGCGCTTGCCAATAAGGTGCTTCATTAAGGGTAACTGGAGGTAGGTGTGTGTGGGCGTTGGAACTTCCGGTCGGTGGTTTGCGAGAGCCGTTGCAATTCGCAGTCCACAATATTCCCAATTTCCTCCTTAATTCTGCGGTAGTTGGCTTTAATAATCTCGTCCGTGCGGTCTTGGCCGGTGTTTGAGTCCGTGAAATTGGCCATCTCTGGGATGTCCTGGTAAGCTTGCTGCTCACACGTGGTTTGGGTTGCATCCACCACGATTCGCGCGTGGAATACCTTTTGTTGGATTTCCTCCCCGAAGTTGTCGGCCACCGCGCCCACGAACGTGCCTTGCGTTAGACTCGAAATTTTACTGGCCGGTATCATACTATCCAGCTGGGTGGACAGACTGGTGCTCGTGTCGCGGCTGTTGACGCTGACCGACTGCCGCCGCTGCAGAATGCGGCCGAAGCGTTTGCTTAGCATCTCGGCACTCTCGCCCGTGACCTGCCCCGAGATGAGGTTGCCAATCACTTCCTGAATGGCGGTGGACTCAGCTTTGCCGTAATCACGATCCAACTGGGCTTTGGTTTGAATGCCGAGGCAGGTGGATACCTGGTTGCTGCGGGCGGTGGCAATCAGATCATCGAGCCCTTTCAGATAAATGGTGGGCAACTCGTCGATGATCACCGAGGATTTAAGCTTGCCTTTTTGGTTGATCAACTTGAGAATACGAGCGTTGTAAAGCCCTAAGGCGGCCCCGTAAACGCCTTTGCGCTCGGGGTTGTTGGCCACGCACAGCACCTTGGGCTGGGCAGGGTTGTTTAAATCGAGCGTGAAGTCGTTGCCGCTCATCACCCAATAGAGCTGCGGGGAAGCCAGGCGGGAAAGGGGAATGCGCGCGCTGGCAATTTGCCCTTCCAACTGTTCCATCGCTTTACCTTCGAAGGCCGAAATAAAAGGCCGTACGTAGTTCTCGATCTCGGGGTACGAGGCCAGGATGGGGAACATCTCCTTGTACTCGCGCCCCAGAAATTCAATGACGTGGGGAAAGGTGCAGTAGCGGCCACCCTGGTAGAGCTTTAAAAACCAGATAATGGCCGCTACAAAATTGATGGGCGACTCGACAAAGAATTCTCCCTGCTTCTCGATCCACTTTTTGTTGAGATTAAGCATGATGGTAGCCGAGGCCTCGTAGGCGTCCATAATATCGGTCATCATGGAGGGCAGCAGCGGATTGCAGCGGTGGCTTTTGCGAGGGTCATCGAAGTTGATGACGTAAAAGCGCACCGGGTTCTGGTACTGGTCCTGATGCTTCAACAGCTCGTTGTAGGCAATGCGACTCAGGTCGGGAAACTTAAAGTCGTAGACGTACATGGCAAAGCCTTTGGCCAGGTGCTGCTTGATGAACTGGTTGATCACGGCATACGATTTGCCCGAGCCCGGCGTGCCATACACCACCGTGGCGCGGAACGGATTCACAATGTTGACCCAGCCCCGGCGCTGCTTGCCTTTAAGCTGGTAAGTGGTGGGCAGATTCACGGAGAACTCGTTTTCCATCTTCCGCTCCTCCTGCGGGAAGGTCTCATTCTCCAGGTTGAAAATGTCGCTCATCAAGTTCACCTTCAGCAGCCGGCTAATCGAGTTGCCCGCCCTAAGCAGCAGCAGGAAACCTACGCCCACCGTACCGGCATACAAGGCCGTGACTACGGTCAGCTGGTAGGGTAGATCTAGGAGCAGGGCGCTCCCAAAGAACAGTGTTACCCCTAACAATAAGCCCACCACAATAGGCGTCCACGTTTGGCCTTCTTTAGGCTTGCCACGCGTACCCAAGCACGAAAGTGCTAGGAATACCAGTGCTGCCACCTTCGTGACGTAGGGAGCATAAAAGAGAGCCGTTTTGGAGGTGAATCGCGTCAACAGTCTTCCCGACCAAGCCGCCGTCAAATGTTGCTCGGTAAAGAAGCCGTAGCAGTAGTAGTACACGTGTAGCAGCAGGAGGAAAATGCTGATCAGGCGCATGAAGTCCATGATCTTCTTAAGGCCTCTTTCGTCTTCCATGGGTGGTTGGGGTAAGCCGATGACAGGATATATTCCAACTGTGTTTGATGGGTGTGTGATGCCAATCCAATTTTGACTTGGCCTATTGCTGGTTCTTTCTTGGCCTGGTTTACTCGGGGGTCTCAGAGCCGGGGGCGCCGCCGGCGGCGGTTCTCGTTCTCGTTTCGCTCCGCATCGTCCATAAGCAAGCCATTAATGTCGTCGAATTCATTGCCAAGAGTGGCCGACGCAAAACTGCGTTGGCTGACAACTTCCCCTGGCCTGAGTAGATCCTGTGTGCGTTGAGCCTCGGATCTCAAGGGTCGGAAGTGGTCCCGTAACTGCTTGGCTTTTATGCCTACCTCCGTGCCCTTGACACTGCTGGCCGCATAGCGAAAGCTGGTGCCTACAAGCACGCCTTTGCCATCCTGTTTGAGGTGGGTTTCAATCGCCTGCTTCTGCAGGTGAGCTACCAGCTGGTCAAGGGATCGAATATGCTCGTCTTGGAGCGCGGCGGCGAGTACGTTCCGTACGTGGCCGCGGGCTACTTCTTTGTTTGGATCAAGGTCCTTGGTTTTCTGCTGCCGTTCGGGCAAGGGGGCCATGCCCAGCTGCTGGCGAATCTGGCGCGTGGCCAGCACGTTGCGCACATAGTTTTGATCACTACGCAGCGCCGGCCCGCCATCCATCGGCACGCGGTTGATGTAGATATGAAGATGGGGATGCTGCTTGTCCTGGTGCTCGTATACGGCCACTTGGTGGCGCTCCAGACTAGCGCCCATCAGCTCACAGTAAAGCGCCGCCGCCTTTAGCTTTTGCTCTCGGTCGACCACCTCCCCTGGGGCCCACGACAAAATAGTATGCCACACCGGCAACTGTATCCGACTGCTCATCTCGGCCACCGCCCGCATTTCAGCGGCAATGCCGTGCGGGTCATGGCTGCCAATATTGGCCAAGCTCAATAATTCCGATTGCTTATTGGCGCGGTCAGAGCGCAGACCCGCACCATACGCCAAAGCCCCCGTAAAATCAGCGCCGGTAACGGTCTTGGCAATCATTTCAGCGTCTCCAGTAAGCGGGTGGCCAAGTCCTTCAGCAACTCTACGCTCAGCCCATTAAGCTTGCCTGCGTTAGCCAGGCGAGTCAGCTGATGGAGGTTGTTGCCTGCCGTGCTGATCTGCCGCCGCAGTTCATTAGGCACCTTTTCTACCACCCTTTTTCCGAGCGCAGCCCGCCGAATATATTCGCCGGTTGTTAGGCCAGCCTTATCGGCTTTCGCCTTAATTAAGGCCTTCTCGGTGCTGGTAATTCGCAGATTGATATGCTGCTCTTTGGTTGCTTTTGCCTCGCTTGGGGGGCTGATTTGGGTCGCTGCTGCTCTTCCATCTTGGCGCCTGGTTACGTCTGCTTTTAGCAAGACAGGGGGAATAGCTGGCGTCCATTTCCCGGTTGTCTTTGGGCGTGTGACCCGCAGGTTTGTGCGCACAAAGACATGGCTTGCTGAACTACAGGAGGGGTACTGAAGAATGATTTTATAAGAGCCTCTGAACAGTATAACCTGATAAGATTGCAAAGTTGGAAGATTGCAAGCTTCAGGTTGCTTGAGAAGAGGGAAAGCACTGAGGCTAAATTGCTTATTTAAGATTGCAACCCTGTAAGATTATGATTTCACAAGGCAGTGAAATTATAATCTTATGAGCTTGTGACATCACATGATTGTAACCTGAGAAGATTGTAGCCTTATGATTTCATAAAGTTGGTATTTCACAATCTTTCAATCTTATAAGGTTAGAATTTCATAAGGTTCTTGCTTTGCAGGACTATAATCTTGCAGCCTTATAACTCTATAACCTTCCAACTTCACGGTCTTATAAGATTATAAAGCAGCAATCCTGTAAGGTTGGAATCTTGTGAGCTTGTTAAGTGCATTGCTTATGCCTTGCCATCGGATCAAAGCAGCACTAACGTAAACTTATTGAAAATTTTATCAATATTATTGACATTATAACTTATTGCGATTACGTTTGTTAAGCGCTTCTGCACTGCACTTGGTTGCTCCCTTCCACCTCAGGGTTCCAAACGCTTAGCCTATGAGTCAGACGAAGTACCTCTCGATTTCTTCGCAGAAAGGAGGCGTGGGCAAATCAACTATTACTACGCTGATTGCCTCCTACCTTCACTTCACTATGCCGCTCAAGGTAGCCGTCGTGGATTGTGATTATCCGCAGTGGACAATTGAAAACTTTCGGCAGGACGATTTGGCGCTCTTAAAAAAGATGCCCGAGAAGATGGCCGAATTTAAAGCACTTGGCAAGAAGGCCTATGCCATTATTAAGTGCCAAGTGAAAGACGCGCGTCAGCAGCTCGAAGACTTGGAAGGAGCAGCTGATTTGGTATTAGTAGACACGCCGGGTACGCTCAACATTGCTGGCCTGCCCGAATTGTGGCGCCAGCTGGATTACATCTTTATTCCCATTGAACCCGACGCGGCGACCATCAACTCCACCTTGGCTTACACGGATGTACTACGTCATTATACCAACAAGCCAGACAGCAGTCTGCAAGGGTTCTACTGCTTCTGGAACAAGTTCGTCAAGAACGAAAAGCAAACCTTCTTCAACCAAACTGAAAAGATATTTCAGGAGGAGGGCGTCACTCTGCTAGGCTCTCGCCTGGAACAAAGCGTCGCGTATCGCAAATCCGAAGTGCGCTCAACGATGGCGCCCATGCGCAAGGAGTTTTATCATTTGGGAATTAAGAGCCTGCTAGAGGAAATACAAGCCATTGTCTTTCCAGTTAAGGAGGCCGCTTCCGTAGCGGAAAAGGCCTGATTCATCTCATTAATCTAGCTCTTACTCCCTTATCCGATGATCTCCAACAACGATGACGAACTAGTTGATGTGCTGCAGACCGCCAGCAGAAGAAGACACCCTGGTGGTGGCATTGCTGCTCCTGAGCAACCCGCGACGGAACCTGTACCAACCGAATCAATAGCCTTTTCTGCACCTACTCCCCCTACAGAAGAGAGTTCCCCAATGGAGCTTCCTGACGCTGCTCTAGCTGAGTTACCAGCTCAGCTGAGCATTGACCCAAAACCAGCGCAAGTAACTGACAAGCCAATGGCCCGCGTAGCCAATGACTATGCTCGTCACCTGCTTAAGTCCGCCCGCGGTAAGAAAGGCAAAAGCATCCAGTTGGATGAAGAGAACCACAGTGCCTTAACGCATATCGCCGCTACCATGGGCGGCGTTACGATCGCCGACTTA
This sequence comes from Hymenobacter volaticus, assembly GCF_022921055.1. Lineage (GTDB taxonomy): Bacteria > Bacteroidota > Bacteroidia > Cytophagales > Hymenobacteraceae > Hymenobacter > Hymenobacter volaticus. Next base: position 78,667 of record NZ_CP095066.1, on the reverse strand, counting down.
CTGCATAACATTGTTCGCCTTCATTTTCAGCAGTACGGGCCAGCCATTCAGCAGATGCTGAAAGAAAAGGAAGCCCTGAATAAAAAGAAAAAGCTGCCGTTTCAGCGGCCTTAGCGCCCCTTTACAGCCTTTATTATCCTTAAGTCCGCCTGCCCGAAAAATACAGGTGTTAGCTACTGCTTTGACCTTTTCATTGCTACCAGTTACCCCGTTTTCTCATGTTCAACGCTATTTCTTGGAGTCAATATGGCCTCACGGTTTTTCTGCTGCTGGTTGCCTACTACACCTATGTGCTGGCGGTCTATTACCGGCATGAAATCAGCACGCTGCTCAAAGGCCGAACAGGCGCAACCAACGCGCCGCCTGCTGGACCTGATACGCTAGGGCAGGGTGCTACTTTGGCTCTACGCGGAGCTTCCTCCCTGATTGTTCCTTCCATTGTGGTGGCCCCTCCTGCTCCATTACGGGTTGAAGCCCGTGAGCCGCAAGTCGAAGAGGTTGGCAGCGAAGATTCTCCTCTAGAAAAAGAGGTGGACAGTGAACACCCAGTATCCATGGGGGAAGTCGAGCAAGCAGCCACAGAAGTGGAAGAAGTGGGAAGCCCAGCTTCTGAAGTGGAGGAAACCTCTTCCCTGATTCCAGCAGCGGACTTATGCGAATTCGCTAGCAAGGTGGAACGCGGGGCAGTCACTGCCGAGAATGCCAAAGAAGTCCCCGAAGCCCTGGAAAATACGGCCCTGCTGCAGGCCATCTACACCGCTAGTCTTGCGCGGCGTCGGGCCTCTCTGGCAGTTCTAGAGGATATGTAGTCTGTAGTCTAATCGTTTTTCAATTACCCATTCCAAACCATTCTCTACTCTTACCCCTTACCGCCATGTTCAACAAACGCCAACCCCTCAAATCCCAAAGCAAGAAGATCCTCATCACCGCGCTGCTCGCACTTGCCGCTGTTGCCACGGCTAACGCACAGGGTGGCCTCGGCGCCGGCACCACGGGCATCGAACAGGCTACAACTGCCATCACGGATTACTTTGATCCAGCTACGCTGCTCATCTATGCCATCGCCGCCATCGTCGGCCTAGTAGGCGCCATCAAGGTGTTCAGCAAGTGGAACTCGGGCGACCAGGACACGCAGAAGTCGGCCATGAGCTGGTTTGGCTCTTGCATCTTCCTGGTTGTAGTGTCGACCATCCTGCGCGCGTTCTTCCTCTAAGAAGATGAGCCACTATCCCCTGAACAAGGGCGTCAATAAGCCGGTCGAATTCAAAGGGCTAGTCGGCAGCAGGTACATTTTCATGCTACTCGGGGGCTTGGCGGCGTGTTCTTGGGCTATATCACCCTCTACGTCGCCGGCTTGAGTACCTACTTAACGCTGCCCCTAGCGGTTGGCGGTGGCTTCTTCTGGGTTACTCGGGTGTTTTCGCTCAGTGCCAAGTACGGCGAGCACGGGGCCATGAAGCTTCAGGCCAAAAACCGGCAACCCAAACGCATTGTGAATCGCACGCCCCGCTTGTTTAAGAACCTGCAACGATGAGTGAACTACTGCAACCTGCTGCCACGCTCGAAGAGAAGCAGCCGATCTACAAGGTGGAGTCGAACTGCCTCATCAGCAAGAACGCTGACGTGACGGTGGCCTTTCGCCTGGGCCTGCCCGAAATCTTCACCCGCTCGCAGCAGGACTACGCCAGCATGCAGGCCCATTTCAGCAAAGGCGTTCGCCTATTCCCGAATCATACCGTGCTGCACAAGCTGGACGCGTTCGTCGAAGACAAGTATGCCCCGGGTTTCGAGCCGGACTCTACGATGCTTTCGCACGCTTACCAGCAATACTTCCACGAGCGGCCCTACCTCCATCACTACTGCTATCTGTTCATCACTAAAACCGCCTCTAGTCGCGACAACTGGAACAGTCTGCAAACCCTGCTCTCTCGGGCTAGGATCGTGCCTAAGGAAATGATGAGCGAGGAAACGCTCTCGGAGTTCTTTACCGCCGTGGGCCAATTTGTGCGGGTGCTGACGGATTCCGGGATAACCGTTACGCAGCTGAGCGATGATGAGATTTGCGGAACCGAAAGCACGAGCGGCCTGCTGAAGAAGTATTTGAGCTTGGACTTTCGCGACCACGCCCCCACGGTAGATATCGATTTCACGGAGGGGTTGAAGGTGGGCGCCAAGTCCTGCTGCTGCTTCTCGCTAGGGCACCTGGATGATCTGCCCGCCGCTTTACACACGGACACCAAGTATGGCCCTTTAAGCAAGGACAACTCCCCGTTCTACGTGGGCTTTGCCGCGCCGCTGGCCCTGCTGCTGCCAGTGAACCATATCTACAACCAGTATATCTTCCTCGATGACCACAAGAAGACGCTCAAGAGCTTCGAGAAGAAGCGCGACAACCTCAATGCGCTCTCGCTCTACTCGCGCCAGAACGCCATCAACAAGGAGTTCTATGACCAGTACCTGAACGAGGCCCACAGCTTCAACAAGCTGTCGGTGCGGGCCCATGCCAACGTGCTGGCCTGGACCGAGAACCCCCACGAGGAGAAGGCCCTGCGCGAAACGGTGGGCGCGGCCCTCACGTCGCTTAATTGCGCCGCCCGGCAGAACACGGTCGATATCGGAGCCTTGTTCTGGGCTGGCATTCCGGGCAACGCCGGCGACTTCCCCAGCGAGGAAACCTTCTACACGTTCGAGGATGCCGCCACCTGTTTGTGGAGCACCGAAACCAACTATCGCGACTCCAGCAGCCCGTTTGGTATCAAGCTCTCCGACCGCCTCTCGGGCAAGCCGGTGCACGTGGACTTGTCGGATGAGCCCATGAAGAAGGGCCTCATCAAAAACCGCAACAAGTTTGTGCTCGGCCCCTCGGGCTCGGGCAAGTCCTTCTTCACCAACGGCATGGTGCGCCAGTACCACGAGCAGGGCGCGCACGTGCTCTTGGTCGATACCGGCAACTCCTACAAGGGACTGTGTGAACTCAAAGGTGGCGTCTATTTCACGTACGAAGAGGCTAAGCCGATCAGCTTCAACCCCTTTTTTGTCGTTGGAAAACCCGACGTGGAAAAGCGCCAAAGCCTGCACACGCTGATTTTGACGCTCTGGAAATTTGCCGACGAGAAAGTAACGCAATCGGAATCGGTGTCGATCTCGAATGCTATCGCGCAGTACTACCAGCTGCTCGAAACAGATTTATCAATTGAAGCCAGCTTCAATACGTTCTACGAATTCCTGCAAGGCCCTTACCGGGACCACTTGGAAACGGTGAAGGTGCGGGAAAAGGATTTCGATTTGCAGAACTTCCTCTACGTGCTCTCGCCCTACTATCGGGGCGGCGAGTACGACTACCTGCTCAACTCGCAGAAGCAGCTCAATTTGACTCAGGAGTCGTTTATCGTCTTTGAGCTGGATAACATCAAGGACCACCCGATCCTGTTTCCGGTGGTGACTCTGATCATCATGGACACTTTCCTGCAGAAGATGCGCCAGCTCAACGGCGTGCGCAAGATGATCTTGATCGAGGAAGCTTGGAAGGCGCTGGCCACGGCCAACATGGCCGAGTACATCAAGTACCTGTTCAAAACCGTCCGTAAGTTCTTCGGCGAGGCCATTGTCGTCACGCAGGAGATCGACGATATCATCACCAATCCGATTGTCAAGGATACAATCATTAACAACGCGCACTGCAAAATCCTGCTGGACATGAACGACTTCCTAAGTCGTTTTGATGATATTCAACGCATGCTGAGTTTGTCAGATAAGGAGAAAAACCTAGTGCTTTCCATCAACCGCAACAACCGGCCTGGCCCTAAGTACAACGAAGTGTTTATTTCCCTGGGTGGGCGTATCTCGAAGGTGTACGGGGTGGAAGTGTCGAAGGAGGAGTACGTGACTTACACCACCGAGCAGACTGAGAAGATGCCCCTCTTTGCCAAGGTGGAGTCGGGTATGACCATGGAGGAAGCCATCCAGGTTTACGCCGAAGAACTACGGCAAGCCAGTTAACCTAACCTAAAGGCTGCAATCATGATGTTTGATCCACTAAAGAGAATAATAAACCAGATTTTGGTTTTAGTTGGTTTTTCGCCTAAGCAACAAGGGCTCGCTACCGACGAAGAAAGATTTAATGTGAGAATATATAGTAGGCTGTTGAATAACAATGAAGCCATTATATACTCAACGCCAAAGCTGAAATTGCAGGGACGTTTCATAAGGGGAAATCCGGACGGTAGTGAGGATTTGGTTAAGCTCAGTCCTACTGGCTACGAGTTTATTGAATCGCTTCGGGGCCCGGAGAAGGAAAGTTCGCTTATCTCTTGGCCAAAAAGGGTAGCAACAGTTTCTAGCCTAATGCTGGATATTGTAACTCTTATAGTGCTTTCTCTCCCCTCGAAGCGCAGAGATTAAACAAGCAGAATCCAGCTTAAATCGCCATTACCCCCACCCCTATGAAAACCACTGCTATGTTACTACTAGCCAGCTTGGCGCTGGCGTCCTGCGGGGAAGATGCCGCCTCGAAAAAGCTGGCCGCCGATACCGAGGCCCGCGTAACGGCCTCCATTCAGCAGCTGCTCACGCAAGCCGGCGACAAGGCGGGTACTACGTCCTATATCAACGTGGTGCACAACTGGTATCAGAGTGAGGTGCCCAACCTAGTAAAGCTCAATCCCAAGACGGCGACTATCTACCAAACGCATGCGGCCATCCTGCAGGAAGTTGCGGCCAATGAACCCCAACTGGTAAAGCATGCTATCGTGACGCCCGAGCAAGCAGAAGGCATTCGATCCGGCTATAAAAAGCTAGTCGACGAAAGTGCCGCCCGGGTGCAGGAGCTATCCGCTTTGGCGACGAGTAAAACCACGATGAGCGAGGCCGAGCAACTCAAGTACGTGTCGGATCTGGCTGAGAAGCAAACCCATCATCTGGCTCTGGTGAAATACTACACCAAGAGGACTGCCAATACGCTGGCGCGCAAACAGCAGGATGAAACGAACAAGCGCCTTATGCGCAATATGTGGGGGCACGATTAGACGCATTTCCTAACTAAGCTCACTAGAGACATCCAGGGTATGAAAAAGACACAGATTTTCCTGTGTGTGGCCGCGCTTTGCCTTTTGGGTAAACCTGCCGCGCAAGCACAAGCAGTGGTTTCCGCCCCGGTCTTGGAGGGAACCAACTTCATTCAAACCGGTTTGCAGGCCACGTTGAAGGCGCTCAATACCACGGCCAATAAGCTGGTCAATAACGGGGTCGTCGAGCAGGTGCTAACGAAGGGCTTCACCGAAAAGAACATGCTGCTGGCCAAGAACTGGTACGACGGGCTGATGCAGGTGAGCAATACCATCAAGACGTACCGGCGGGTGCAGCACATTTTCGAGCGACAGACCGCCATTATCACGATTTACTCGAATTACATCGGCAAGTTCAAGCGAGATCCCAACCTGACGCCAGTGCAGGTGCAGGGGATGGTGCGCGGCTACACCGTGCTGATTCAGGAGTCGGCTTCTTACCTAGACGATCTAACAGCCATTGTCTCGCCGCTCAAATCCAAGATGACGGATGCTGAGCGCATGGAACTCATTGATGCCCTCGATGACAAAGTGACCCACCAGTACGATCTGGTAAGCTACTTCACGCGTCGCAACATGGCTCTTTCAGCGCAGCAGAGTAAGGCTAAACGGGAGATGCAATTGATCAAGGAACTCTACGGCTTGGCCAACTAAGGATGAAAAAGCTACTCCTTGTTTTGCTGCTCGCCTTCCTGCCTAAGGTGGTACGCGCTCAATTCGTCGTGTCGGTACCTATCGCCGAAGGACAGGCCACCAAACAGGCTACCCACCAAGGGTTTCTGACCACGCTTCGTGCAATTGGTAATACCATCGTCAAGAAGGGCACCAACCAGCAAGCCATTATCAAGCGTCTCACGGACCAGACGGCGCAGATGCACGAGGAATGGTATTCGAGTTTGCTCCAGATCAATTCCGTCGTCAAAGACTATCAGCGGGTGAAAAATATTTGGAGCTATCAAAGTCGGACGCTTGATCTCTACGCGCAAAATATGAGCCAGCTGCGCCAGAGTCCCTACCTGACGCCCGCACAGGTGCAGGGTATGGTCAAGGGCTACACCGTGCTGCTCGCGGACAACGTAGGCCTGCTCGATGAGCTGACCGTCATTCTTACCCCCAACGCGGCGAAGATGACGGATGCGCAGCGGCTCAAATTCATCAATAAGATTTCCGATAAAGTAGTCCACCAGTACCAGCTCGTGGCCTACTTCACTAAGCGCAACCAGGCTATCGCCGCGCAACAGGGGCAGGCCGTCCGCGAATCACAACTTCTCAAACAGCTCTACGGGCTCTCCAACTAATGACGACGATGCATCTGCTTTCTATCCTGCTTCAGGTATCCCTTCCGGTTGAGTCTCTCAATCAGCTCCTCGACAACCTATACAACGAAATGCTGCCCCTGTGCTCGGACATGATTAATGTCGGGCGAGCAATTGGGGCTTGGGCGCCCTGGTCTTTATTGCCGGCAAGGTGTGGCGCAGTATGGCCGCGGCCGAGCCCATTGATGTGTTCCCTTTGTTGCGGCCTTTCGCTATCGGGATGGTGATTGTGTTATTTCCCTCCATGCTGGGCATCCTCAATGGCGTACTCGGTGGTATTGCCAGCGCGACCAACTCGGTCGTGCGGGTGCAGAATCAAACCATTATTCAACTCAGAGACCGTAAGGCAGCCCTGTTAGCGGCCCGTCCAGAGAATGCGGCCTATGAGAACGACGATGCGTTCGAGAAAGAGTTGGGCGCCAAAGATGCGCTCGACTTTGGGGGAAAGGCCGCGCTCTATTTCAACCGCATGGCCTACACCGTACAAAAGGATTTTCGAGAATGGATGCGCAATGTCCTGGAACTCTTTCATGACTCAGCCGCGCTGGTCATCAACACCATCCGCACCTTCTTCCTGATTATTCTCTCTATCATCGGCCCCATTAGCTTCGGCTTCGCGATCTGGCCAGGCTTCGAAGGCACCCTGACGAACTGGATTTCGCGCTATATCAACACTTTTTTATGGCTGCCGGTAGCCAACATCTTCGGGGCTATTACGGCTAAGATTCAGGTGATGATGCTCAACCTCGACATCACGCAGATTCAAGCCGGTGGGAATATGGAGGTAGCCGATATGGGCTACATGATCTTCCTAGTAATTGCCATCTGCGGCTACTTCACGGTGCCCTCGGTTGCGGGCTGGATCGTTGCGGCTTCCGGGATGAGTAATGTCTTGCGCTTCGCCACCAATAAGGCGAGTGGGGCCGCCAACACGGCGGCGAGTGTGGCCGGGGGGCCGCGGGTCAGCTAGCCGCCCGGAGTGCGAACGTGGCCGGTGCCATGATGGCTGATGTGCGGCACAACACCGTGCCCGGTACAGTAGGCAATCAGGGCTACAAAAACACCAACACGGCGGCTTAATCGACCACAACCATGTTCCGATCCCTTAAAAATATTGACTCGGCCTATCAGCAGACGAAAACGCTGGCCCTGCTCTTCATGCTGCTCTGCTTCTCGGTGGCCGCCTACGCCATCTACGCGGCCCGCCAGACGGCAGCGGCGGCCCAAGGGCGCATCTACGTACTCGACCAGGGAAACCTGCTGGCGGCTGTCTCGCACAACGTGAAGGAAAACCGGCCTGTCGAAGCCAAAAACCACGTCAAGCGCTTTCACGAGTACTTCTTCACTCTCGATCCCGACGCCAAGGCCATTGAGTACAACGTGAGCCAGGCACTGTTTTTGGCCGACGAAAGCGCCCAGCGAGCCTACGAGAGCCTCAAAGAGAACGGCTACTACAACAACCTGATTCAAGCCAACATCAGCCAGGATATTAAGGTCGACAGCGTCAGCATCAACGCGGCCACCTACCCCTACTACGCTCGTTGCTACGCGCATCAACAGGTGATCCGGGCTTCGACCAGCACGAGCCGCCAACTGGTTTCCGAGTGCTACCTGCGGGACGTCTCGCGCTCGAGCAATAACCCGCACGGCTTTCTGATGGAGAAGTGGCGGGTCATCCAAAATAATGACCTGCGCACCGAGCGCCGCTAAGCTTCCCCTGCCATGGCTACTCCTTCTAAACCAACCCAAGAACTCACCATGAAGCGCCGGTTGCTGCTCTTCATCCCGGTTCCCACCTTTATCTGTTGCACGTTGCTCTTCTATCTGGGCGGCGGTGGCAAAGGCGTGGCCGAAGCGACAGCTGCCTCTAGCCCCGGCACCGCGGGCATCAATACCTCGCTGCCTGCGGCCAGCAAAAGCGCGTTGTTTGAAAACAAGCTGGACGCCTACAAAGCCCCCACGACAGCACGCAACGCGACAACCGCCTCGCCTTTACGCCGGTCGGAGAAGTTGGCGAGGTAACGGGTCCCGCTTCCGCTGGAACCAATGCAGCGGGCACGACAGCTACTGGTCTCAATTATGCCGTGCAGCCCGAGCAACCCTCCCAACGTTTCGACCCCAACCAAGATCCGAACGTCACCGCCGTGCAAAGCCGGATGCAGCGCCTGCAACAGCAGCAACAGGAGCCGGAGCCTTCCCCCTATTCAGGTAGGAGCTATGCCAGCAGCCGCCGGGATGATGACCAGGAGCGGGCTTACGAGCCGGCCCGCTCGGCGAAGGATGTGGAGCTCGAGCAAACCATCAAAGAACTGGATGTTCTGCGGCAGCAGTACGAGAAGCGCTTGCTCGCCCTCAACTCTCCTGCAACGACTACTCCAGCAGCAGCCCCCGCGCCAGCGGCGAAGAGTACGGCCACTGCTAAGCCGAAAGGCATGAGCGTGGTGACGGAAGTACAACCGACGGTGGTTACCCGCCTCGGCAGCCAGGCCACGATGGGTACACCGGTTGTCGTGGTGAATTCGGGCAACGCTTTCCACGGTTTAGGGGAATCCACAACGGGCCAACTGAATGCCGTACCGGCCGTCATTCATGAGGATGTCGTCGTGACCCAGGGTTCAACCGTGAAAATGCGTCTGCTTTCCGATGTGCAGCTGGAGGGACGCCTTATCCCGCGCAACAGCTTCCTGTATGGCACCTGCCAGATTTCTGGTAACCGCCTCACCATTGAAGCGACGTCGGTGCAGTATCAGAACAGCGTGCTTCCGCTAAGCTTGAAAGCCTACGATATGGACGGGGGAGAAGGTCTCAATATTCCCGGCTCCCTTAACCGTGACGCCGCCAAGCAAGGCCTGGCCAGTGGCACGAGCAGCGCCGACCTGCTCACTATGTCGCCTAGCCTAGGCGCCCAAGCTGCTGGCATTGCGCTACAAACGGGCAAAGCCTTGGCCGGTAAGAAAATTAAGCTGGTCAAGATTCATCTCAAAGCCAACTATAACCTGCTGTTGAAATCATGAGACTACTTCTTTCTCTTGCCAGCTTCGGCTTCTTCGCCCTTTCGGTATCGGCCTTGCCCGTCATGGCTCAAAAGTCTATGGCGCGTCGCTCGATGACGCCGGCGCAGTTGATGGGTGATTTCTCGGCTACTCCATCGCCCCCAGCGGAGCCGGCGGCTCCAGTTGCCCTGACTCCAAAAATGCTCGCCCTCGGGGAACAAAACTACATCGGTTCCTACCATCTGGGTGTGGGCTTTCAGAAAACCACCCACTTGATCTTTCCCTACGCTGTGACCTACGTGGACCTGGGCAATGCGGGCATCATTGCCGATAAGGCGCAAGGGGCGGAAAACATCGTTAAGCTGAAAGCCAACCAGCAAAGCTTTCCCCAAACCAATATGACGGTGGTCACGGCCGATGGGCGGTTGTACTCGTTTTTGGTGGACTTTGAGGCCAATCCCCGGGTGCTCAACTACAACCTGACCAGCGGCACGGGCGAGGCCTCCCCTACCCTGCCGCTGGCCTTGTTCTCGAACCTGAGTTTGACGCAGACGGAGATGGAGAACTACGCGCGCATCGTACTCAAGAAGAAGCGCATGCTGCACACCAAAGAGGTAAAGCATGATATTACCCTGGCCTTACAGGGCATGTACACGAAAGATGATCTGTTCTTCCTGCCCGTTTACATGCTCAACAAATCCAACATCCGCTACGATGTGGACTTCGTCAAATTTTATATCAGAGACAAGAAGCTGGCGAAGCGCACCGCTATCCAAGAGTCCGAGGTGGTGCCGCTGTTCGTCTACAATGCCGGGCAGACGGTGATTCCGGGTCCGGGTGGTATGGACCAGGTGTACGTGCTGCGTAAGTTCACCATCCCTGACGATAAGAACCTGGTGGTGGAGATGTTCGAGCGCGGCGGCGGCCGTCATTTGACGTTCAACGTGAGTAACGAGGATATTCTCAAAGCCCGCAAGTTGAAACGGTAAAGCCCCTTTTCCAGTGGAATCAAGGGGGGTATGGCGCATTGCTATACCCTCCTTGATTTATGCACCAGGGCTTATCGGGTTGGATTTCGTATTTTAGGTGATCTGTTGTTTACGCTGGCTTTCGCTTGATCGAGTTACCGCTATGCGCAAGGTCCTGATCGTTGTGGCTACGGCCATCTTTCTCTATAGCCCTTATGGGCCCAGCTGGGGGCAGTTCGCCGTCAACATGGCCCTGGTTCTCTGCCTCTTCAGCTTCTACAGCAAAGGCCACCCGAAGCGGCGTTTCTACGACGAAGAGCAAGACTCTAAGTAAAAAGCTATGTTTTCCACTTTCGACCCTCTATTGTTCGTGCGGATCTTGGGCGGATCGTTTGTATTCGGCTACCTGGTCTGCCTACTGCTGAAGGAAGTCTTCGGCTACAACATCAGTCGGCGTAAAGACAAGAAATAGCGATGCAGGCCAGCATCTTGTCTACATAAAGCCTTATCGAACAGTGCGATAAGGCTTTTTCTTTGAAGTGATTAAATATATCGGCACCCTGTTTGCAGGGGTTTGATACCATGTCAAGCAACCTGATTTGCCAGGAAATTTAAATTACTAACCACGTAACTTTTTGCTGCTACGCAGTAGCTTTTCCAGCGCGGCGGGTGGCAGAGGCTTATCGGCATTGGGATAATTTTGCAATTCTTTTATTAAAGCAGCTTCCGTTACTTCCTTGAAGAAAAAAGCTGGTTCCCAATATTCGGCCTGCTTAAGTTTCATGTACGTTTCACGTGTGACGGCCGTGGTAAAGGACACCCACAAGGTCTGCTCTTCTTCCACTATAGGCGGTGTTTCTGCTACGAGTTGAGTGGTACCCTCTGCTTGAGATGGCTCGATGCGTTCAGTGATAGAAGCTAGTACCTTGTTGCCGAATTTGGGTTTGGTTTTGCTCTCGCTCATAGTCGGGAAAGTATTTCAGTGGTGAGGGCCTCGTAGTCCTGAGCTCCGGCAGACTGGGGTGCCCAGTTGTAGATGTTTTCTTTTTCGATTTGTGCTTCAACTAAACTTACGTTCGGCCGCACTGTAGTGCGCATTACCAAGGGACCAAACACAGGATGAGCCTCAAGCAAGTTGACCATGTCGCGCTGGGCCCGGCGGCGGTCACTGCGGTTGTATTGAGTGAAAAACAGCCCTCCTATCTTCAGCTTCTTGTTGAGCCGTTTCTGCACGTGCTGGCATACTTCCAGTAGTCCGACTAAGCCTTCGATGCCATAGTATTCTGGCTGGGCAGGAATAAAGACGGCATCGGCTGCGGTTAGGGCCGCGTAGGTCAGCTTCCCAAGCCCTCCGGGGGTATCGATCAAGCAATAGTCAATATCCTCGACTTCGTCGAGCACTTCTTTAAGGGCAAACTCGGCCCCCGGTTTTTTGCTGATACGCTCCTCTACTTCGGTTAGATCTATAGCGCTTGGCACTAGATAGAGCCCTTCTCCTACTTCCTCAACAACGTCTGACAAGCTAGCCTGACCGAGCAAAACGGCGCCTATCGTTTTGCTTTCGGGAGCCCGATAAGCAAAGCTCTGCGACAAGTTGCATTGGCTGTCGCAATCCACTAATAGCACTGACTTGCCTTGCTGCGTGAGCGCATATGCCACATTCAAGCAGGACGTGGTCTTACCAGTGCCCCCCTTATGATTGGAAAAAACAATTGTTTGCATAGGCGCAATATATATCATTCTAACAATTACAGCAATATGTAGAATAGACCCTATTTTGAAAATAGTATGATTTCTTACCATTACAATAATTGTGACAATTGTTGTAATGGTAAAAACGATAATAACGGCACAATTTATCATAACGTGATTAGGAAGTGTTAACAGTCGCGGAGCCAGCGCACAGTTGCTGCTACGTGAATAAAGGCCAGGAAATGCACATCGAGTTGGTCATAGTGCGTGGCTACGGGCCGGTATTGCTTGAGGCGGCTGAAAAGCCGCTCGACGAGGTGACGCTGGGCGTAGCGGGTGGCGTCATAGGCCCGCGGGTGAGGGCGCTTACGCCGGGGCGGAATCACGGCGCAGGTGCCGCGGGCAACCAAGGATGCCCCCAACGGGTCGGCGTCGTAGCCGCGCTCAGCGAGGAGGTACGCTGGGGCCAGGCCCTCGAGCAAGGGCCTGGCCTGCGGGGCATCGTGCCGGTGGCCGGCCGTCAGGCAGCCCCGCCCGAGCCGGCCGCGGGCATCCGCCACGACGTGCACCTTGCTGCACAAGCTCCCGCGGCTGCGCCCGAGGGCTTGTGGACCGTTTTTTGCGCGCGCCGCTCGCGTGCTGGTGCACCCGCACAGTGGTCGAGTCCACCAGGAGTGTGTGTAGGGCGTCGTCCTGCTGCACAGCCGCAAAAATCCGAGCCCAGATGCCGGTGCGGGCCCAGCGCTGGAAGCACGTATACGGGGTGTGCCAGTTGCCCCGCTCTTTCGGCAGGGCCCGCCACCGCGCCCCGTTGCGGGCCAGCCAGAGCACGGCTTCGACAAACTGGCGGCTGTCGCGCCCCCGGCAACAGCGGCGCTAACCGCGCCCATTGCCCCCCGTGAGCATCTTTTCCATGACACTGGTTAACAGCTCCTAGTAGTAACAATTCATACAATGTTGACAATAGTTATAATAGCAATAATTATAACAACATGCACAATGTTAACAGTAGATACAATAGTAATAATAGGTGCAATACTCACAATAGACATAATATCAACAATTGTTACCATTAGGTCTATTGTGGGTATTGTTGTTTTGGTCGAGTTCAGCAGGGTGTTAAGGAATTCTCTGCTGCCAATTAACAACTACACATTAGGCAAGAAGTAAGCATTGAAGCCTTATACCCGTGTAGAGACAAGAGAGGGCTTTCTGTTTCTGTAGCATGATATGCTAACCCAGACCCGATTTTAAACTAGACTTTTAACGCAGGACTACATTCTCCTTTTAATAAGAAAACCTATCCTCCCGATACTTGTCAAGCATGAGAGCAAATTACACGGAAGTAAACGCCCGCGGTTCCGAGCTGCCGTTAGGTCGGTAGGGGAGGAGTCATTCCCTTTAGCACTGTCCCAGGCGATCAACTCAGGGTTTAACCAGCCACTGCACACCCTGCGAGTCGGTTTCCTGCCGGAAGCCGGCGGCGAGCCAGACCCGAGCCATATTTTCTTCGAAGGTGGCATCCGTGATCAGCTTGCGTTGACGCATGGTTTCGTACATGGCATGCACATCAGCGAGCGTGTGCCTCTCCTGCAGCGATAGTCCCGGGACCACGGCCGCCCGCTTGGGATCCTCTGCTTTCCGCACCTGCCGGCGGTAATCCTCCAGCAGGTAGCCTTCCACCAACGCCTTGTAGATGGCGCCTCCCACTTTCTTCACCTTGCCGGCGGCTGCTTGCCGGCGCACGTAGGCCACGACAAAGTACACGTATCCTTCGTCGTAGTAGCCGCTTGCCAGCTGCGTCTTGATGCCCGCCAGGCTTTTGGCCGCGATGCCTGCTTCTAACAGCGTGGCTTCCCAGCCGGCTTCCAGCACTGGGGTAGCCGGCTGGGCGCTGGCGGCGGGCTTAAAGAGAAAACTGATGTGGGTAATTGTGCGGCCCTGCTTTTCCAGCTCGTAGGTGAAGGCCATGTCCGTTTGGGCTAATTCGGCTTTAGCCCGATCCAGGATGCGCGCCTTGAAGTTGGTGAAGCGATCGTACTCCTCTTCCAGGCCCAGAATACTTTTCAAGTCGGTTAGCGCCATCACTCGTTTGCCGAAGGCCGCGTACTCGCGCAGCAGCAAATAGATGCGGTAGGCATTGCTGCTTTTCAGCTTGAGCAGCTCGGTTAACTGCGCCTTGGTGAAGTTTTCCCGCAGTTGCAACAGGTAAGGCATCAGCAGGTCGTTGAAGCGAGCCTCCACGACGCCTTCCCGGTGCTTGTATTCGGCGAAAGCCAGCAGCGGTAGAATCGAGAAGTCGGGTTTGCTGTGGCGGCGCGCGGCGGGATCCAGCTTCTCGATAAGCAGGGTACGGGAAGCGAAGTGCTTGAGGGTTTTGCGCACCAGCTCGTAGGTGGAATTGCTGGAGCTGTGGCCCATCAGCTCCCGAACCGGAATCCGGCACACCTGAAACTGCGTGTCATCCCGGCCAATACGCGAGAGCAGCGCCAAAAACAGCCGCGACTCGGTGGTGTTCAACTCGAACCGGGCATTGATCAGGGCATTGTGTTGCACGATCAGCGGATGGACCGTGCTATCCTTCGTTACCAGCGCACCTTGCTTCATGAAACCAAGGTAAGTAAAACCCGCTCATTGTGCTACAGATTTTATGAAGTGTAGCTATATAACCCCTTTTTGGTAGTTGTATCTGCCGATTCCGGCCCCTTTTTAGTAGCGCTACTACCCCTTTTTTGTAGCAACTCACCCCCTTTTTGTAGTTGTATCACCCCTTTCTTGTAGCACTATTGTGAGTTAAAGTGCTTTTTATCAGCTATTTGCAACGGCCGTAAACTAGGTAAACTTTCTTAAAAGAAGAAAACAACTAGTTTCTTGAGCTGTCTTTTCAGTTAAAAACAGGAAAAGGAGCATGGTTTGCCTTTCTTAGCCCCGGGAAGCGGTAATAAACGCATTCGCGGCCACCCCTTTTTTGAAGTCATATGATTGAAGAAGGGCCGCTGGCGCCGTGTAGGCAAGGATTTATCGGGTTAGCAGTAAGTGCTAACTATCCAGCCGGCACCCCTTTTTTGTAGCTATATGCTTTAAGGCCTTGCCCGAACATATTCCAGGTTTACCTCACGCTTAAACGTTTTGCTACCAGCGAAAACATATAGCTACAAAAAAGGGGTGGCTAACGATCCTTTTGCCTTCTCCAGGGCGGGTAAAGCCAAGCAGCGATACAACTACAAAAAAGGGGTAAAGCCTACCTCTACTATCTTGGAGTGAACCGACGGCAGAGGGTGCGGTAGGAAACCAATCGTTGTTGTAATTGCACTGCACTAGTTCGCGCCCGCTACTTGATTTGGCCACTGGCTTGGCCAAATCAAGTAGCGGGTAGCAAGGCTTGTTGGCAGGAAGTAACTTATAAAACCTATTAGTTCGCCGCGGCTGAGTGTAGTTGCTTAGCGCAAGCCCTGCATTTTCAGGAATAGGCCGCCCGCGTTCTTGGTGGCCTTGATGCGGTCGGTTTTGAGCTTGTAGACAAAGGCGAATAAGGCATCGAGGTGCTTGGGCGACTGGAGAATCTCCTGCACCAGCTTGGCGTCGGCAATGGCCAAGGTCTCGAGGTGCTTGCGCGCGATCTGCACTTTGGCGTCATCGGCCTCTAACTCGAAGGGAATGGGCAGCTGCTGGGGTAGCTGGGCGTTGACGTAGAATTTAATGCTTTGGTAGGAGCGTCCCTTCTTGAGCAGCTCGTACTTGACGCGCAAGTCGGTGTGCTCGTTGATTTGGTTGGTGGCCACGTCGAGCACGTACTTCTGCAAAGCCGAGATCTGGGCGTACTGCTCGGGTTCTTTGCCGGCCAAATCTTTGAGTCGGAGCATAGCCTTGAACTCGTCCAGACTGTAGGTCTTGGTTTCCCCAACGTCCTTCCACTGCGAGGCCAGCTGGTAGATGCGCTTGGCGTACTTGCTGCTCAAGCTAAAGGCGGCCTGCAGGCGGTAGGACGTGAAGTTGCTTTTCAAGTCGATCAGAAAAGGCCGCATGCGCTCGGAAATCTCCAGCTCTATGGTGCCTTCCCCTTACGGTAGAGGGCCGAGGCCAGCAAACTTACTTGCAGCAAGCTCTTGCCGTTCTCGATGTGGTAGACCCGGCTGTTTAGATTCTCAGTGGATTCAAGCAGTTGCTTGTAGTTCCAGGTCCGGCCCGTTAGCTCCATCAGCTCCTGCACCCGAATTTCATAAATGGTGCCCGCCTTGTCTTGCTTGGTTAGCTTGGAGAGCAGCGAAAAGACGATGTCCATCTCGCAGGCACTCATTTCGTAGCGTGCTGTCGTCAGCGCATTATGCTGGCGAATTTCTAGGGGAGGGTGGGGTCGGGCGCGCTCATACCTGCGGCGGGGATGGTATAAAACAAACATACAGTTTAAATCACAAAGTAATAGAGGTAAAATCATCTTCTATCAATAAGCCGGAGAGAGGAGCTGTCAACTGACTTATAAAATCTATTAGTTGAACTTATAAAATCTATTAGTTCAGTGGGCTCGAGAAGGCTTTTGTGACTTATAAAACCTATTAGTTCGACTTATAAAATCTATTAGTTGAGTACGCTTAGATAACTCCGGGATCGCATTCTGCGTCGACTTACAGCAGTTTCCCCAGTATTACCGCGGATTATTGCCGCACATAGGCAAGCTCGAAACTTGTTGGGCAATAGTGGGATTAGCTTTTTGAATTCTAAAGCAAGGGCCTGAAAGCAAGGGTGGCTGCTACTCACTACATTTTCCTTTCCATTAGCTAAGCCCATCTCCAATAGAGAATTCGCTGCGTTTAGCTTCGAGCAGGCCGCAAACTGTCAGTATGGGAGTGGTCAGTGAGAAATCAGGAGTTTCTAGGTAGAACTGCCGCTGACCAGGGCCAACTTTTAGCTATAAGACTATTATTTGGCAGCTAGTTGGATTGAGTAGGGGAGTGGCACCGGTCAGAACACCTGGCATGAGGGCAGCAGAACCTTTCTTAGCTTATAAAACCTATTAGTTCGCTTCGGTTGACTCGGGAGTAAGTTCAGACGCTGGTAAAAGAATAGGTTTTATAAGTTGCTTCTTGCTCTGCGAATAGCTAGGGAAGGCGAGTAACAATAAAAGCAACCTATTTAAGTAATCTAGAACAGCGCACTCACGGCTTGAACTTATAAAATCTATTAATAAGCCGCGTAGGCGAAGATTATAAACTATAGGTGGGGGATGAGGAAGGTGATAATAGCAAAAAAAGGTAAAAAAATCATAGAAAAACACAATCCCTGTTTATGCTTATTTATACCTCCCTTTTTGTTGTTTCCCTCTCGTCCCTCGTTGTCACCTTCTCTTTATCAGCTTTTGTACTCCTACATCAACAAGTTTGTGAGTATTTTAGGTATTTATAGTATTTGCAGGAGCTACAACTTTCTGTACTACAGTGGTTTAAGGCGCTTCAGTAATAGGTTTTATAAGCTAATCAATAGGTTTTATAAGTGTAGTAATAGCTTTCATAAGCGTAGTAATAGGTTTTATAAGTTCAAGTAATAGGTTTTATAAGCTTATTAATAGTTGTTTGTTGAATGCCTATTAATTACCTGGCCAATCCCGAACTAATAGATTTTATAAGTCAGTACGGCGGAAAGACCACGCTTATGGTCAACGATGCCCCTTTTTCGTAAGAGTTGGTAGTCTTACTATCTATTTCTTCCGGCTATTTGCTGCTAGCCTATTTTTTACCGCGCTTGGCCCGGGGCTTACGCGGCAAGGGAGCTGAGATGTACTTCATCAGTTCCAGGGCAAACTCGGCATCCCGCACCCCACTCGTATCCTCCAGGTCCTGCAGGGCCAGCACCACGTAAAAATCATCGCCCTCACTCCCGGCCACTTGCGCCCGAAAAGCCAGGGTATAAAAGGCGGCCGTATCGTAGTCGGTTTCGGCTAGCAACTGCTTCTGCTCGCCGAGCAGATAGTAGCGGTCGGTGACGATGTTGGTGTGCAAGTACACGCTGCCCGCGGGCTGTTCGCTTCGCAAACGGCCGAGCAACTCGGCAAAGTCGGCGCCAGTGAGGACGGGATTCTCTTCCATGAGAAGACAAGTGTAGCACTTTCTGGCCACTGAGGCTAGTAGACAAAGTTAAGAAATAGGTTTGGCCGGGTCTTCCCCGATGAGGCATGTGACCAGCTGTACGGCCCCCTAAAAGTCGTTTGCCCCCGCTATCCCCACCTGTAGAGGGCAACGGTTCACGTCCCGCCGCCCGGGAGCTAGTGGGGCCAAGCGCAAGCGGCGCCGCCAACTCGGCTCTGGATCGTTCGTACGCGCAAGCGTGTTTCCCGCTGACCTTGCTAGACGATGTCCACTTCCTACGCTGCATTCCGGGCCCTGCCCTTCCTCGCCCAAATCGAGTTGGTGTGGGACGAAGGCCATCATCTGGCCACTAGGTATGAGGGGCCACATACGCTCGTGCTCTACCATATGGCCGGCGACTTCTTCGTGGAGATGTTCTACAACCACATCGATAACGTGCTCCAGGAGCAGCTCCGAACCTTCGTGAGTTCGGCCTTGCTGGCGCCGTATGCTGCCTCCATCAACTTAGACGATTTAACCCGGCCCTAGCGGACCCGTGCCCCGGCGGGTGGTCGAGTGGTCGCGGCAGCGTGCCTGCGCACCGTTTCTGCCTTTGGATGCGGAAAACGAGAAACGAAAGAACGTGCTAACCAGATTGTCCAAGGCATGAGCGGTTCAACATTGCACGGGTGGCACCGGACGTTCTTTGCCCTATACTCCTCCTTGCTTAACAGCTAACATAGAAAACAGCATCTAAACGCACCCACTTTTACATATTTTGCGCGAAACCTCGAAAAGCAGTGTAAGTACAGGCTGAAATCCCGCGTCACTTTTTACAACAAATTATGTAATATACAACTTTATTTACAAGTTAGTTGGCCAATTCATGTAGGATACCGTATACTTGCAACCCACTAGTTGTTGTCTTGCTATGTGCCAACTCGCATTCCTACCCGTTACCCGTCAGCCGGTCTGGCTGCGCTTTTTTGAGTGCCGGGTGCCGGCCGGCTTTCCCTCGCCCGCCGACGACCACCGGGGCGTCAAGCTCGACTTGAACCGGCTGCTGTTGCCCCACCCCGATTCCACCTACCTCGTGCGGGTGATGGGCGACAGTATGAGTGGCGGCGACTCCGGGATCCGGGACGGGGCCCTGCTGGCCGTGGACTGCCACTTGCAATACCAACCCGACGATGTGGTCATTGCCGTGGTCGAGGGCGAGTTCACCGTCAAGCGCCTAGTCAAGCGCGGGCCGGATTCGTGGTGGCTGGTACCGGACAATCCGGCCTACCCCGAAAGGCAGATCACCGAGCCCGATTCGTTTGACGTGTGGGGCGTCGTCACCCACGTCGTCACCGAAACCCGGCGGGGGCGCCTTTCGAGCCATGTTCGCGTTAGTTGACTGCAACAACTTCTACGTGAGCTGTGAGCGGGCCTTTCAGCCCCACTTAGAGGGAAAGCCCGTGGTGGTGCTCAGCAACAACGATGGCTGTTTGATTTCTCGCTCCGCCGAAGCCAAAGCCCTGGGGCTGCGCATGGGCGAGCCCTACTTCCAAGTCAAAGACCAGCTGCAACGCCACCAGGTGCGGGTGTTCTCCTCGAACTATGCCCTCTACGGGGATATGTCGGGCCGCGTGATGCACTACCTGAGCTCGAGGGTGCCCGACGTGGAGGTATATTCCATCGACGAGGCCTTCCTGGACTTGCGGGGTATGGAGCGCTACCACGGTAATCTGGCTGCCTTCGCGCAGACCCTGCGCCAGCAGGTCCGTAAGCGCACGCATATTCCCGTCTGCATCGGCATTGCGCCCACCAAGACCCTGGCCAAACTGGCCAACCGTGTCGCCAAGAAGGTGCCCACCTTAAATGGGGTGTTGTACCTGGATTCCGAGCCAAGGAGGCAGTGGGCCTTGGCGCAGGTGCCAGTCGAGGACGTATGGGGTATAGGCCAGCAGTACGCAACCAAGCTCCACGCCCAAGGCATTACCACGGCCGCCCACCTGGCGGCGATGTCGGAAGGATGGGCCCGCAAGCATTTGGGTGGGGTGGTGGGGGCCCGGCTCGTGCGCGAGTTGCAGGGCGTGCCCTGCTTGACCCTGGCCCCGAGTGAGGACGGCACCTTGGCGCGCCAGAGTATTGCCTGTACCCGCACCTTTGGCAAACCCTTGTCGGCGTATCCCGACGTGTTGGGGGCCGTGGCCGCCTTCACGACGCGGGCGGCCGAGAAGCTGCGCCGGCAACACTCCGCCGTCCATTTGCTCACGGTTTTTATCAGCAAGAACCGCTTTGGCACCGAGCCCCCGCCCTACACCTTTTCTACTACGCTGCAGCTGCCCGTAGCAACTAGCGACACGGCCGAGCTGATTCGCTATGCTCGCACGGCCCTGAAGCGCCTGTGGTTGCCCAACACGCAGTTCAAGAAGGCCGGCGTCATCTTCGACGGCCTCGAAGCCGCCGGCCAGCAGCAGCTCAGCTTGTTCGAGCCCACGGCCAAGATTAAACAGCGGGACCGGCTCATGGCCGACCTCGATCAGCTCAACACCCGCTACGGCACGGGCACCGTGGGCTTTGCCGTGGCGCAGGTCTACAAAGGAGCAGCCGGGGTGGAATGGGCCGGCCGTCAGCAGCAGCGCACCCCGGCCTACACCACCAACTTCGAGGAGTTGTGGCACATTCAGATGGATGGCCCGCGTCTGCCCCGCCGCCCGTAGCCCTTCCTGTTCTGTTCCTGCCTACCCTTACTTGCTATGGAGTCGAATGCCCGTTTTGTCTTAGGAGCCCGCGTAGCCGATGCGACGGCGGACCCCGTCGTGTTTCACTTTCAGCGCGACCTGTTCGATACGCAGCCCGCCCAAGTGATTATCTCCCGCAATGCGTGGCAGCTGCTTGGGCCTGCGCAGGCGGCCGGCTACATCATAGACCGTTACCTGATCGAAAACCCGGAAGAGGAGCAGCGGGTGGGACGGGAAGTAGTAACGTATTGCGTGCGGCACGCCTTGGGGCTAGTGGATGGAACCTAAGCCGGGGATCTACAGGTGCGGAGAGGAGCACTAGCCAACGAGCTAGGGGAGGAGTGGACGGGCAACACGGGTCAAGCTGATCGGTGGAACGAGGGTTGCGCTTCGTTACTAAACGGCTTCAAAAGGGCCAAGCTTAACCTGAGGGCTTGTTTCTTCCCTAGAACCTTCCTCCTTGAAGGCCAGCTTATGTAACTCGGTATCTCTAACGCCTAGGTTAGGCTATAGGGTGGGGAGAAGCCGTATCAACTGCGCTTCGTCGGGAAAGAAGAATGCGCGATTGCAGTACCATGAACAGGGAAAGTATGTTCTGCGAACGCCTGCTTGTATAGATGACAGCTATCCTCTGTTATATTAAATTAAATGTATATACTAGTGAGCATTTCACTAGTCCTCCTTCCTGCTTGCCGAAGCGATTATGCTCCCCTTCCACCTATGGTTCAACTGGTATCTGCAGCGAGTCCAACGGGCCTTCTGCCTGAGCTTCTTGGTTTTCGTAACCGTTGGAGTCACGGCCTGCGCACAAGTCCCCACTTGGCAAACGGCGTTAGTCCTCAACCGTACGCTCGTCAATGCCACCGCTACCGATGAACAGGGCAACGTGTATATCGTTGGCTCTTTTTCTGGTGCTCTTACCTTGGACAGCATTACGCTGACGCCTACCAATTCCCGTACCAAAGCTGTGGTGGCCAAGTGGAGTACCCGTACCCAGCGCTTTGTGTGGGCTTACCAACTTGGGAACCCGAAAGACGTCGTGGCGTCGGCCATAGCGGTACGTGGCCGGGAAGTCTACGTCGCCGGTGGATTTTATGACACCCTCCGGGTAGGGCCCGCGCGCTTGGTAAGCGCAGGCCGCGATGACGTGTACATTGCGAAACTCATCGATCAGGGTCCGCACGCGCACTTCACCTGGGCTCAACGCGCGGGGGAATGGGCATGGACCGGGTAGCAGGCATGAGGGTTACTAGCCGTCAGGTGTATGTCACCGGCTTCTTCAATCATACGGCGGACTTTGGGGATACCCACCTGCGCAGTGCCGGCCAGGACGACGTGTTCGTAACCAAACTGGCCGATCACGATAGCACCAGTCGCTTTGTGTGGACCCTGCAGGCCGGGAGCCCGGGTGCTGATCAAGCCACGGCCATCGGCGTGCAGGGCACGAATATCTATGTTGCAGGCGATTTCGAGCAGACCGCTCGCTTTGGTTCCCTCAACCTGACTAGTGGGGAGGGCGCAGATATCTTTATCTCGAAAGTGGAGGATCGGGGGCCAAACGCCCGCTTTGTGTGGGCGCAGCGCGCGGGTGGTGCGCAAGGCACTGATCGGGTGAGCGCCTTAGCGGTGCAGGGCAACCGCGTGTATATCGCGGGGCATATGGGGGCAGCAGCGCGGACTTTGGACCGACGGTACTAAAGAATCCTATCGAGGAGGCGTATAGGGCATCGGCCGTATTTATTGCCAAGTTGACTGATGCGGGAAGCACGAGTCGCTTTGCGTGGGCGCAGGGTGGGGGGGCGTAGCCGGCTCGCTTTACGCCCGAGCTGAGGCCCAGAAGCTAGTCGTCGACGGGCCAGACCTGTATGTGGCCGGTACGTTCACCCAAACGGTCGAGTTAGGGAATACCCGGCTAACAACGGCCCAAAGCGCAGAGGCCAAAAACCCGGGTAACTCCGACGTGTTTATTGCCAAGCTCCACGATACCGAAAAGGCCGGGCGCTTTGTCTGGGCACAGCGCGTAGGCGGGCCCGAAGATGAAGGAGCCACCGCGTTGGTCCTCCAGGATCAGCACCTGGGTGTGAGTGGGTATTTCTTTAGTGATACGCTGGCCATTGGCACCCGGCGGCTGGCTAATCCGCCTGCCGCCGGGCTCTCGGCGTTCTTCGCCACGCTGAGCTTGGCGCATTGACTTCAAGAAGAAGGAGGCTATTGTGCTTTTAGGTAGAAGTTGATAGGAAGGCCGGTCGGCTTTGTACGGTGGCTGAAGCAGCTGACGGGCTTTTTTAGCGTTCTCGCTGTCTGCCTCGCAGTTTAAGTGCCCTAGAAAGGAAACCTAAAGCGCATTCTTTGTAGGGCTCTCCATCCGGTCGACCGTCTGCCAGAGGTTGGGTAGAAGGATGCTCGCTTCCTGCTCACGGTTACCGGGAAAAGGTAAGCGGGAATATCACCTCTTGCCCGCGCCCGGCTCGAATGCGGCTGCCATGATAGGGATTAATCTCCAGGGTCAGGCAGGGCGCTTCCAGCGTGCGTAAAAAATGAAGGACCGGGGGTAAAGAAAACTGAAAGCGGGTATTATCGCCTTTCACCGTCATATGGGTGGCCGCCTTGTTGGAGTGCATCTCACAGAAACCCGTGTGCGTAAACAGCAGGAGCGATTTGGCGCCCGCGTGCGGCGTGAGTTGGGCGAGCCATTCCTGCGTCTTTACGTAGACGAAATCCGTGAGTTGGCGGGTGCCCGGCAACAAAACCAGCGCGGGCAGATTGGCGCGTCCTCCACCGGCCCACTTACGCAAGTCATTCTCGGCTTGCATGATCCACTGCCACGCAGCTCCCGTTGCCGTGCCTTCCGGGTTTTTCGCGTACCACTTGAATCGTTCCGGCTCCCCAACCCGGCTGGTGCGGATACAATGCAAGGTCCCGATTCCGGTGGTGATCACCGCCCCGTCCACCGCCCGGGTGTGGCGCCGTTCTAAGTACTGCTGGTGCTCCTGTTGGCCATATTGGTAATCATAGACGGGCCAGGTGATCATGGTGAGGAGGCGTAAAAAGAGGAGTTGCTAAGCAAGGTAAAGGGTTCAAGGGAAGGTGGGTGCCGGCCCCATTGCGCAGGCAGCGGTAGGAAAAGACCGTTCAAGCAAGGGATAGGCGGGCGGGCCTGCCGAAGACGTAGTGTTTGGAACGCTCCCACTATGAGAGAGATGAATTTTTGGCAATTAATTGTATTATCTACTCATTATCAATATTTTATTCGGGCCATTGCACTGGTGTAAACTGCTTGTCCGCCCTGCTATGAAGTCGCCCCTGCTACCAGAAACTCCCTTTTCCCACCTTCCGCAACCTGCGCGAGCAGCTGATGGGCTACCGACTGAACCGCTACTGGCAGCGCAAGCCCCACCGGCTCCTCGCGGGTCCGTCTTGTTCCCGGAAGCGGGCGCGGTAAACGGCTGCATAAGTCCTCATCAGCCCCAGGCAATCGCAGCCTTGCGGAAGCAAATGCAGGCCCTGATCGCCCAGGCGCGCTTCGCCCAAGCCTTGCCCTACGGTCAGATACTGCTCGACCTCTGCCAGCGTCAGGGCGTAGGCCCGCAGAAGCACCTCGAACTCCTGCGCGAAGTCGGCACCCTCTACCAGGAACTCGGCCACTACCGGCAGGCCTTGGCGTGCAGCCTGAAAGCGCTCGCCCAGCAAGAACGAATCGAACCCGCTCGCGAAGTGGATCTGGTGCACGCGCGCTACGAGCTGGGTATCGCCTATCGCTTCGCGGGTCATCATAAGCTGGCGCTGCCGCTGCTCGAACAGCTTTGCCGCTACTGGCAGCAGCGCGTAGAAGGACCTAGTGCCGGGCGGCGGCGTACTGGCTGGCGACGGGCTATCAGGAAATAGGGGAAACGTACCTGCAGATGGGCGCGTTTGAGCAAGCCTACATCTACGCCGAGGAAGCCCTCCAGGTGCCGCGGGAGCCCTTCGAAGCCGAGCATGAGCTGCTGCCTCACTTTTACCTTCTGCGAGGTGAGGCTTCCCACGGCTTAGGCGACTACGAGGCGGCGATTGCCTCCAAACGCAAGGCCCGGCAGCTGTGGGAGGCGCCCGTCTGGCCCGGATATCGCTCTTCCTGTAGGGTCGTGAGTGAGCAAGAGCCCAACGTAGATTGCCTCTCCAAAGTGTATCTCTCGCTCGCCCTGAGCTATCGCTCGCTGGGCAACCACCGCCATGCGCTCGCTTATCAACAGCGCGTGGTAAAGCTCTGGACCAGATGGGCCCCACGTCATCCGTCGCGCAAAGCCTGGATGGCCGCCGCATACCGCGACATGAGTGTTACCTACTGGCAACGGCGGGCGTACGTGGACGCCTTGTGGTATCAACTACGGGCGGTTTACTACCTAGACCTGCCCTAGCCTAGGGGCGTTTATTCGCTTAGCTCTTCCGCCTCCGCACCTAACCCGCATAAGATAAGTCCTTTGTTCGAGCGCGCCCCGGAAGATACCGGCGACCTCCTGCGCCACGTCCGCGCCGCCCTTAAGCGGCTCTGGCGACCAGGCTGCGTCTACAAGAAAGCAGGTATTATCTTCGATGACTTGGAGCTCGCCGGACAACAGCAACTTGACCTGTTTGCCAAGGTTAATAACGAGGAAGCCCGGGACCGGTTGATGAAAGACCTCGACCAGCTCAACGAGCGCTTTGGGTACGGGGCCGTGACCTTCGCTTCGGCCTTCGTACGCAAAGGCGAACAGGCGCCTTGGGCCACTCGCTCCGCGTTCAAAAGCCTGGCGTATACCACCGATTGGGCAGATTTGTGGACCATCGCGTAGAGGCGTACGCTCAGGCTGCGTAGGGTGTTTTCTGACTAGGGGCAACGAAGGGCCTCGAAGGCGTTTGACCGCCTCATGGCACAGGGCAAAGTAGCGGGCGGTGGCAGAGCGTGGGGGACGTAAGCGTTCTCTTCCAGGCGAGCGGGCAACGTAGATCGGCCAGCAGGTAGCCCCCTGCGTCCCTGCTAGGCAAGCCCCCGGCGGCTTGCCTTCCCACGGGAGCCTCCGGATGGCAGCGGGAAAAAGTGCTATCTTCAACCAGACCCTACACACCCGGTTGTAGTAACAAGTGATTGCCCTCAGCCTTAGCTCGTTCTTCTCCGCTTTTTCAGGTACTCCAAAGTTGCTTTGCCCCATCATTCATCTTTTAAAAAAGAGCTTATGTCATCATTAGAAGCCGGTTACATTACGGTAATTAACCGCACCAATCAACCCGTGGCCAACTCAGTAGACAATAGTAATTGCATGACTTCCGATTTGAGCGTATTCAATGTCACCATTCCGCCGTTGGGGACTTTCGGTCCTATACTTGTAGGAACCAGCGAACAGGATGAATGCGCCTTTGAGTCATCATATTTCGACATGACGATTGGCATTAGGGTAATTGAATCACAAGGAGACTGGTCTTGTGGTTCTTCACCGAATAATCTCACTTGGTCTGCTGATAATTCCGGTGACATTGGCAAGGTTACCGTGTACATCGGCTAGCATTTTTAAGCAAAGATTGAAATAGAAGTGACAAAGCCTCCGTCTTCATTGGCGGGGCTTTTTGCTTTTGGGGATAAGCGAGCGAGGGGGCAAAAACTAACTGTAATTTTCTCCTCGGTCATGGAGTACCACCCCGAATTCTTAAGCGTCGCCTTGAGCTCGACGCTTTGAGCCGTGAAGCTGCCCGAGTAGGCCCCATGCTACGCGCTAGCGGCCCAAACCGGGATGTCCTGCCATCGCCCCGCTCGTTTTAGGAGAGCATACGACTGTCCATAATGCCATAGCACTAGTTTTCGTTTCTCCAATGCCCCAGTAGAAGAACGACATGAATGACGAGCTGCATCAGCTCTTTGTTGCCGACCAACAAGAGCGAGAACATCATCCCCAAGTCGGCACCCCCGCCTACGTGGCCTTGCGAGGCCAGGACCAAACGCGCCGCCACCAAGTGCAACGACTCCTGGACCAGCAACAGGTCCATACCGCCCACGATTACTACCACGCCGCCCTAATTTTTCAGCACGGGGAGACGGTGGAGGAGATCGCCTTGGCGCACCGCTGGGCATTGAAAAGCGTAGAGCTAGGGCTCGAGGCGAGCAAATGGCTGGCCGCGGCTGCCTTGGACCGCTGGCACATGTACCAAGGGCAGCCGCAAAAGTATGGCACGCAACTCGTGCCCGATGGCACCCGCTACCGGTTGTGGGACGTCGAGCCAAACACGACCGACGAAGAACGGGCGCAATGGAAGGTTCCAAGCCTGGCTGAAATGGAGGGACGGGCTGCTCAACTAACAGAGGAGAACAGTGGGGAAATGCCACTCCTGGAGGAGGCTCCAGTGTGGTTAAAGCAGGCGCTGGAACGATGGAAAAGTAGGTGATTGGCAAGTGTCAGTGGGGTTTTCCTTCCAAAAGGATGGAACTGCTGATAACCGCTCGTTAGAGATCTGTCTAGGCTGGATTAAGGAGGGTTGCCAAACAGCGTTGGGAAATGGCAATGGGGTGCAAAGTCTTTCTGGTACGGGGTATCAAGCCTAACACGAAGGCTTGTTTCTTCCTAGAACGTTCCTCCTTAGAATGAAACAAATAAGAGGGAATAGGATAAGTAGCATGCCCTCCCACGAGCCGTTCCCGCACCAAAGCGAGAGCTAGGGATGAGTGAAGGGGTGCTCCTGCTCACTCTTCATTGTGTAGCACCCACCGGCCGTGTTGCTTGCGGACCAGCGCCACATGCCCCAGAACATACTGGTTATGGTCGAGGTCATAGAAGAAAAAGCCTTGATCCCGGGCCGCGTTGAGGCACACGCGGGATAGGTGCAGCCCGAGTTGCAGGCCCCAGCTGCCTACTGGATCCGGGTATTGATGGAAGGGCTCGTAGCGCCAGTAAAGCGCGTAGTGCCCTACCGCTGGGGCGGGCTCCGGGGTGAAGGCGCGCTCTGCTAGATGGGTAATGACGGGCTCTTGCAGCAGTTGCTGCAAGGCTTGAGTGCGCGTGGGGAGAGTAGGCTGCTCCAGCAGAAATTCGTACTCAGCCCGACACTCTATCATCGAGCGCAAGGTGGGCGCCAGGTTCAGCACCTCGGGTGGCGCGACCAGTTCAGGGTGGGCGGCCAGGTACGTCTCGTAATAGGCCCGCTCGTCCGCCTTGGTCAATCCCTGTTCCGGCACTGGGATCACCGGTTCGCCTTCCTTCGTGCTAAGGGCCTTAAGGTGCTGCAGATACTCCTGCCATAGCAAGTTTTCCAGCACGTGCTGGTAGACTTGGTCTTCTTCCCGGCAATAAGCTAAACTATCAACTTCCTGGCGCGCTTTGTTGAAAGTATCATCGACTACTCTCTCGGTTAAGCTGGCCACTAGCTCGGCCAAGCGCTTGTGCGTATCCAGGCTGTAGCCCTTGGTGGGCAAGGTCTTGTATAACTCTTCCCGAACCGCTTCCGCCCGGAACATGTCGCCACCCACCTGCGTCTGCTCCCAGGGGGTCGACTCGGCATCCAGCATCGCCTGCACCCACAAGGACATATCCCGGTTGGGCTGCTGATTGCGTCGGATCATGGCCGCGAGCTTCCGCTGCGCCTGTAAGTAGTGGTCCAGCAACAATTTGATAGCCAACCACTGATTCCGGCCGTCTTGGTCACTGGTCAAGTCCTGCTGCTGGCCGAGGGCGTAGCACAAACGCAAGCCCTGCCGCAGCCCTTCTAAGGCGTGCCAGGTAGCGGTCCAGAGTTGATTGCTGGCCCGCTCGTGCCCGTACCACTCCCCCGCGGCTTCGCAAAACGACTCGGCCGCGAGACGAACCGAGCAAACGTAGTTGGCGTAGCGCCACACAATAAACTTGTTTGAGCGTTGGTCTGGGGAAAGGGTGTGCCAGCTATAGCGATAGTGCTGCGCTTCCACGCGCGACCACCACGCTTCCGCCTGCGCCGGATCGTCCGGACATGGGAGCAGTTGCAAGCTCATTAAGCTTGCCTGCGCTAATTCCAGCGAGGATCTAGTCTCGCCCTGCGTGTCGGCCAGCAGCGCCAAGTAGTCGAGGCCATCCATGATGCTGGCCAGCCACACGCCCCGCGGAGCAGGTGGGTCCACCGGCCCGGCGGGGAGCTGGTCCAGGGTAGCGCGCAGCAACCGGAAGCAGGACAATTGCTTGGTAATGGCTGCTAAGCGGTCGGGCGCGCCATATACTTCCCCAGCAAACTCAGCAGCAGGTTCAGGGGCCAGGGTTGGCTGGCTAGGCGGGTGCGCAGTTTCCGTTGTGCCCGATCACTGCCAAGCAGTCGGGGAATGAGGCCGCTCCAGGAAGATTCGTGCAGCTCGCCCCGCGCAAGCGCCCCGAGTAGCAAGGTCAACTCGCGCTCGGGCTCGCAAGCGGCCACCTGCGTCAGCCAGGCGGTTAGGTCCAGCTGCCCCACAAAAAGGATGACGCAGGCCAGCACCAACTCCTCGTCGGTAGGGGCGGGGCGAGAGCAGTGGGGCGGCAAACACGAGCTGCGGCGTAGCGTCGTCGAATTGTAGGCGGGCCCCATACGCGTGCAGCACGCGGCTCAAGTCGTATCCTACCGGGCGGGGCTGGGTAACCGGTGGCACGGGGCGGGGAGCAGCAAGGCCAGCAACTGCTCCGTGAAACCGGGGTGCTGCGGCTCCAGCACGTGGTACGCCTTCCGGCCGTAGCCAGCGAGCAAGGCCTGCAGCAGTACTCCCTCAAACTCGGAAAACTGCTGGGCCGCTTTTTCAGGGGTTAAATCTGCCTGGGCAATGGGCTGCACCCGCGCTGACTTGCGGAGGCCCCATTTACCCAAGGGCATGGCTAAGCTTACGTCCGGGAGAAAGTCCGGCGGCAAGAGACGGCCCTTGGCGTTAAGACAGGCTAACTCCTCACCTAATTGATACATCAAGTCGCAGGCGGAGGGAATGTCTAATTCCCCGAGCGCCGAGGGAGCGGACACGGAAGTCATAGCGATAGCAGTTGCTGATGGTCAGTAAGATATATGATTTTAAGGCACGTGAGTAAATTGTGAGCTGATATGTACTCTTTCGATTTGGCAAGAGGGAACTTGAAGTAGAATGCGTCTTCTCCTACGACAACCTACGGAAGGTTTAGGAAGCATTTTCGATTTATTACAGAAGCAAACCAGTTAGTGGGAACTCATAGATTAGTTAGAACTAGACTTATGCCCACGATTCGTAAGATGTAGTATTTATGAGTTGCTAGAAGGAATCTATTAGACCTGAATGACAGCTTCCCTAGGGACGGATTTCTACCGATAAGAGTATCAATAAGTCAGCCGTTTAATAGGTTGTGGGGCTTTGTTTTGTGAGACGCCACGAAAAGAATTTTCTTCCCTTTCTTGCGTCGTTTGGCGGGTGGCTTGGTAGGCACTCATTCGTCTATGAAAATGCTCATATAGTGGGGCGGACAAGACCATTACGCCATGTGAGGATCTGTGCCATGTCAGCACTGCGGCGAGCGTCAGCAGATGGAGCGAAATTGATGCCTAACTGAACAATCTTATAACCGCGCACAACAGGGAGAATCCGGCTAGCCCGCTCGGCTTGCGTTAGCAGTCTAGTGGCGGAAGGCTGCCTCCACCAGTTGGCGCACGGCCCGGCGGGTGTCGGTGGGCCGCTCCACAAACCCTAAGTGGCCTACGCCCGCTAGCCACTCCACGGTGCAGTAATCCGGCCGCAGGCTTTCCTCGTGGGTTTCTCGGGCGGCCCGGCCCGGTCGTCTTTGCCCGCAATAAATAAGACGGGGTAGGTAGCCTTTTCCAGCACGGCGCGGCGGTCTGGGCGCTGCCCAATAGCCTCTAGGTTTCCTAGAGCGACAGCCAGGGGTACGGCTGTGGCCAAGGCTTGCAACTGCGCTACTTCATTGGCCAACGATTCCTGGTGCTGGGGCGAAAGCTGGGGTTGTAGAAACTCCTCGGCATACGCGGCCACGCCGTGTTCCTCCAGAAAGGTGCGATTGCGCGCCCGGCGCTGCGTATCTTCTTCATTGTCGGACAGGGCCGAGGAGTGAAACAGCCCGAGGCCCGCCACGAGGCCCGGGTAGCGCTCGGCAAAGGCCAGAGCCACGTAGCCCCCATACTGTGCCCCACCAGGACCGCCTGGCTCACGCCAGCCGCGGCCAGCTCTGCTCGCAACGCCTCGGCCGCGGCTTCTAGGCTGTAGTCCGAGGCAGGAGTAGTGGTACCGTAGCCAGGCAGGGCTGGGGTCAGCACTTAGCACTCGACAACATGGTCACCGAGGAATGCTTTCCAGGTAGCCGTGCAGGAAAACGATAGTAGGCAGAGGCGATGAAGGCATAGTCCCCGCAGTACGCAGAATAGCCGCCCCGTTAAATACATGCCGGGTAGCCTATTAAGTATGCTCGCCAGAGGCTACAATCAAAGAGACTGCTAGTAAGTACCTAAAAATTAATTATTCAAGAGCCAAGTTAAAGCTGTCAGGTATTTCTAGCGGCCGACTACGGAGCCCAAAATTACGGGTTTATCGCTCGACAAACCCGTAGTAACCCCCAAGCCAAGCGGCCAGCCGTCGCGTTAAACGAAAGGTTTTCCAATTCATCTGCTCATTGGCGTCCACGTGCGGTCTTGCTTGCTCGTTTATTCAGTACACTTCTCCCAGGCCGACGCTGCCTACCCCCTTTTTGGCGGCCGCTCCGCTCAAGGAAAAGTCTTCACCTCGCTACGATGACCAACTCGCTCGCCTACTGGCTTCGCCAGCAACGGCCGTTGCTGACCAGGACCCAGGATCGTCGCCGCGTGCTCGCTTTCGCCCAGACGCTGACGCATGGTGCCCGGCTGATGCCTACCCCCGCTGAGCAGCACCTGCTCGAGCAGTTTGTGCACGGTAAGCTCTCACTTGATCAACTGCTGCTCGCTTTGGAAAGTACTACCCCGACTAGCCATGCTCCCGCTGGGACCAAGTACTCCTATCTATCCTCTCTACCTGCTGGTCTTGTGAACAAAAACTTATTGCCGCTCTCCTTGGGAGGGCTGGCCATCGGCACCACCGAATTCGTCATGATGGGCTTGTTGCCCTACATTGCCCGCGACTACAATATCACCATTCCGCAAGCGGGCTACGCCATTTCCGCCTACGCGCTGGGGGTCGTCATCGGGCCCCGCTGCTGACGGAGCTGGGGCGCAACCTGGCCCCGAAAAAGCTACTGCTGCTCTTAATGCTACTGTTCACCGTCTGCAACACGCTCTCAGCCTTTGCCCCCAACAATACCGTGCTGTGTTTGACCCGGCTGCTGTCAGGCTTGCCGCACGGCGCCTTCTTCGGGGTTGGGTCCGTGGTGGCGAGCCGGCTGGCCGCCGAAGGCAAGCAGGCCCAAGCGATTTCCGTCATGTTTGCCGGCCTCACCATTGCCAACTTACTCACCGTTCCCCTGGGCACCTTTATTGGCCAGGGGTATTCCTGGCGCTATGCGCTGGCGGGGGTCGGGGGGACGGGCCTGCTCACGGTGCTGGCCCTTTATTTCTTGCTGCCCGCCCTGCCGGTGCAGAAAGCTAGCAGCCACCGCGCCGAACTGGCCTTGTTTAAGCGCGTAGAAACGTGGCTGATTATCCTTATCACCGCCATCGGGACGGGGGGCTTGTTTTGCTGGGTGAGCTACATCGCCCCGCTCATGACCGAGGTCTCGCGCTTTCCTGCCTCTTACGTGCCCTACATTATGATGCTGGTCGGGCTGGGCATGTTCGTGGGTAATATAGTGGGGGGCAAGCTAGCCGACCGGTTTCCACCGGTGCAGGCGTGTTTGGTGCTGCTGCTGGCCATGGCCGGGGCCTTGGTGCTTATTTTCTTCGTGTCCGAAAATCAGGGGTTGTCGCTGCTGCTGACGTTTGTGGCCGGCTGCTGCTCCTTGGCGTTGGCTGCGCCCATCCAGATCCTGATGATCCAAACCTCGAAGGGCGCCGAGATGCTGGGGGCCTCCGTCACGCAGGCCGCCTTCAATATGGGCAACGCCCTGGGCGCGTTTTTGGGGGCTTGCCCATTGTAGCCGGCTACGGCTATACCTCCCCTGAATTAGTCGGCGTAGGTATGGCACTAGTTGGGGCCGGCTTCGCCTACGTGCTGTTGAGCCGGACGCGCCAAATCGAACCCGCGGCAGTGCCCGTCCCGGCCAGCTAGAAGGCCCCGCTGATCTGCCTTTTCGTAGCCTTTCCCTTTATGGAACCCTCTTTTCCATGGCAAGCGGCCTTGTATCCCGTGAATTCTTCTCTACGCTACTTTCTCTGGCTCTACGAAATGCCCACCTGGCTGCTGGCGGTGCTGATCGTGGGCCTGACCCTGCTGCTGGCGCTGGCCGGCCTGTATTTCACCCACCGGCGCCTGCACCAGAGCGCGGCGCCCGACCAAATCGACAACGGCACGGTGGGCTGGTTTTTCTCGGGCGTAACGGTGCTCTACGGCCTGACGCTGGGCCTGCTGACGGTCGCCAGCTGGCAAAACTATTCAACGGCCTCGGGCATTGCCTCGCAGGAAGCGGCCACGCTGGCCGTGCTCTACCGCGACCTGAGTGGCTACCCCGACAGCACGCGCTTGCCGCTGCAACGGCAACTGCACGACTACACCCGCTTCATCGTGCACGAGTCGTGGCCGGCCCAGCAGCGGGGCCTGGCCAACGACACCGAGCGGCTAGTGCTTACCGCGTTTCAGCTCGAATTGCTGCACACCGACGTACCGACCCGGGCGCTGCAAGTGTTGCACGGGGAAGCTATCGAAACCTTCAACAAGCTCGTTGAACTGCGGCGCCAGCGCATCGAAAGCGTGGGCACCGGTGTGCCAGGCGTGCTCTGGGCCGCCGTGCTGATCGGCGCGCTGGTCACCATTGGCTTTTCCTATTGCTTTGTGGTGGTAAGTCTGCGTTTGCACGCGCTGCTGACGGGGCTGCTGGCGCTGATGGTGGGGGTGATGATTTTTCTGATTGCGGCCCTGGACCATCCCTACCTGGGCGAGGTCAGCGTGACGCCCGAAGCCTACCAACTCGTGCTCGACAAAGTAATGGTCCCGACCAGTACCCCTTCCCCCGGAAAGTCAGGTTCCGTTCAATGAGCCGACTCGGGGCCGCTTTGAAAGCAAACCACCCACTGTTAAGATCGTGTATAAACCCGGTGAGTGGTGGAATGCCCTCGAGTGGACCGACGATTCCGTTCCGCGGCTAACCGAAGATCCGCGGTTCAGGGGGCGGGGTGCAAGTGCCGGTAAAGCAGCTGGGCAGCCGCTTCGAGCAGCGGCAAGTCGGTGATCCGCTCCTGGCAGCGTTGCAGGTCGTAGTGGCACAGGGTGCCGAAAGCGTGGCCTTGCGCGTCGCGGATCAGCACCCCGCAGTACGAGACGACCGGCGTGGCAATCCCTTGGGCCAGGGGGTCCAAGGCGGCATCCAAAATCTGCAGCGGCGCTTGCTGGCGCCCCACCAAGGCGCAGTACGTAACGGCCAGCGGGGCGTCGGCTCCCTGGCGCACGGTAGGCTGGTAGCGGTCGAAGAGCACTTCGTTGCGCAACGTTTGCTCGTCGAAGCGAAAGACTCCGGTGTAGCGGTGGGGGTGCGACTATTCAGATATTCCAACGCCGCATGGACGCCGTGCTGCTGCAACAAAGACGTAAAGGCCGCAATTTCGGCCGCCATAGGGCTTTCTTCTCCGGGTCGATCACTCATACTCCTAAAGGTAGGCGCTTAGGTGGTGGCTGCCAACTCGTCCGGTATACCAATAGGGGCTGGAATTACTCCTTTGCCAGATAGCGCTGAAACACCGCGTGCTGATGGTATGGGTGGAGGTACCCATAGCGTTTAAACTTCGAGCAGCGGCCTTGTTAGCATAGCTGTTGCTATCTAGAGTGAGTAAGTACGAGTGGGTTAATGAATAGCAGGCTTTCAGCGCAGGAGAGAAGTTTCGCCGCTACCCTCAATCTGCTTCTCGCCGTTGATACGTATCTTGTATTATTCTTAACCGGATTTGGTTTATCTAATATAGTGTATTGCTGTTTGTTAAATTCTTCTTCTCCTATTTGTCACTCGACCTAATGACTCACTTTTCTCCGCTAGCCACTGAAAAGGACCGTCGCCGCACGGTGGAGGCGTTTCTCGCCTTTACGCGCGACACGGCCATTGCGTCGAGTCTAGCAGAATGGCAGTTACTTGATCAATGCATCGTGGGGAACTCACGCTGGATCAAGTGGTGAATCAACTCGAAGCGAGTGCGCGGGGCGAGGCGTAGGCTGGTGCGCATGATGCACTGTGCAACAGGAACACTCCGGCCACCCGCGGGGATTGCCTGCCAAGCGCAACTCCCACGGGATGCTGTGCGCAATCTGACACGTGGGGTGCGAGTGATAGACGTCGTGTACCCCAATGCCCCGATAGAAAGAATGAAAGGGATAACTTTTATACATTACTGTTCAGCTGTTTTTCAAGCTTAACGATGGCGTTAGATCAATTGTTTTCGCACTTGAATAGGGTATTGGAAGTCAACAGCCGACTTCTCTACGAACAACAAGCAGTAAGTAGCCAGAAAACCAGTTGCCCCTCTTCTGTCGGGAAGCGGAACGTGCCGACGACCTTGCCTAGAAAGAACAGGTAAACGGGGATTCAGTCTTCAAGGATAGTCGCGAAGCTTTCCAGCAGTTGCTCCCTACTAGTAAACGCTTACCCTCACAGAAGGCTTACCGAGCGCTCGGTTCACCGGGGAACAGGCAAGTAAGCCCTTGAGGAACAGGAGAGCCTTGATCGGTGTTGGCCGCGAACCAACAGCCCCTCTTCCCCTTTTCAATCTTACCGTGGAGCCCCCTATCTTATCCGAGAAGAGCACGCCATACCAGAAATAGAGGCCTTCACGCAGGTGCTGCATGAACAGGGCGCGCATGCGGCGTTAGGCTATTTGAATAGCCGCACCCCCCACCGCTATACGGGTCTCTATCGCTTCGATGGGCAGCATTCGCGCAACGTGCTGCTCTTTGACCGGTACGACCCGCGGGTGCGCCAAGGCCAGGACGTGCCCCTGGCCGAGGCCTTCTGCTCGCTAGTGGGGCGCCATGAGCAACTGCTGCAAATTCTCGATGCCGCCTTGGATCCGCGAGCGCAGCAGGTCGATACGCTGGTGGTCTCGTACTGCGGGGTCTTGGTGCGCGACCGGTAGGGCGGCCTCTACGGCACGCTCTGTCACTACGACCTAGACTTGTGCCAGGCGCTGGCCATGAATCTGCCCTTGCTTGAGTCGGCCGCTGCCCTACTCTACGAGCATTTACTTCCTACCTAGCTCCGGAAGCGGGCTTACTAGTCCTGCCAAGACTACTTTTCCGCGTGCTCCTGCCGAGCCACGGCAATACCCCTCTGGGTAACACGTGCTCTCGCTCCCTCGTCCCCTTCACCCTCTTTTCAATATCTTGTCGCGGCCCACCCCTAACCGCTAGTTCCTGCTGCTTGCATGCTTCTGTTTTCCTTACCCGATGCCCACGATGGCAGTTGGTGCACCCTTACCTATGACGAAGCCGAAGGCTGGCTGCGGGCCAGCTGGGGCGGCTACGTGGACCCGCTGGAAGCCATGCGCGGGCCGAGAGCTTCTTGGCCGCCGTTGATCCGCTGCCCTGTCGCTACTTGCTTAACGACAACGTGGCCTTGCGCGGGCCCTGGTTTGACTCGGTGGCGTGGCTGCAGCAGGCCTGGCTGCCCCTCGCCCTGCCCTGGGGCTGCGCTACGTGGCCCACGTGGTCCAGGCCGATACCCGCGCCGATATTCTCACGCTCACATTTCCTCAGGGTGTGGTCGGGCAGCTCGAGCTCCAGCTGTTCGAGCAGGTGAGCGAAGCCGAGGAATGGCTGCGCAGCTGTCAGCGGCGGGTCTAGCGGCTGGGCTGGGCCCGGGCCTGGAAGGCGGCCAGCAGCGTGAGCAGGTGCGGATGGGTGATGGGTATCTGCGGCAGTACCAAGTGCTGGTGCCGGGCCTCCAAGTGGGTGATAAGCCAATACATCTCCAACGGGTCTGACCGCACGAAGGCCAGGCGCCAGTCCGAAAAGAAGCGTAACGGCGCCGACGCATCCTGTAGCGTAACCACGTGCTGATGGCGCGCATCGCGGCGGATCTTGGCGTAGAGCGTGTGCACGGCCTGCTGGGAGCCTTCCAGTAATTGGATGAAGCGTCCATCGCCGTAGCAGAGCAGGCCGGTCAAATCGTGCTTTTTGTTAAACGCAGCTGCCTGCTCCAGCAAGTCGGTAAGTTGGTCGTCGCGTAGCGGGGTAGTAGCCTGGCTGCGATAGAGCACTTGGTGCACCGGTCTTTCCAGCAGCCCAAGCAATTGGTCCAGGGACAGTTCGCCACACCCATAGCGCTCGAGTAGGGCTTGCTCGGCGAGCGCCATGGGTGTATTCTCGGTTAATGCCAGGGCCCAGGTGAGCGCCTGTCGGCGGCGTTTTTCCTCGGGTAGGTCCTCCATATCCCTTCCTATACGGTGACATTACTTAAACAGGTCTCCACTCCCTCTCATAACTAAAGAAGTATTCCGAGCAAGGAGCAGAATTTACTACCCGTGCCTAGTCGCTACCTGAGGCGCCTCTACTTCCGGATTGCTTGAAACCGGATCAGGTGGTTCAGCTAGCAACGCCGGTCCTCGAACACCTTTTTTGACTTAACTTATCATCAATTTCCGTGTACTGGGAAGCTCCGCCCTATCTAGCTCTAGACCTTCTTCACTAACGTAACCACTCGTGCTATCGTGCAGGGCCACGACGGTCTGAATGCTACTAATTTGCTCTCTGGTTGAGGCCTTATCGCGTTCACGGGATGTTTTTTACCTTTATCGTTCCGTGATGGGCACTTCGTTGCCTGCTGTCGGGGCTTTGCTTACCCCTTGGGCAGCACCATTTCTATCTCTTTATCTACTTACGATGCCTCTTGTTACGCATAGCGTTTATTTTGAAAATGCCGCGGGTCAGTTAGGCGAGCACGCGCTGGGCTACGCCGTCGTGCGCTACAAGCCCGGCAAGCGCGAGCTGCTTGATTTTCAAGCCTTGCTCACCCACTTAAGCCACCTGCTACGTCGCCGGGGCTGGCACAAGGTGCTCTCTGATCAGCGGGCGCTCGCGCCCTTCACCGAGCAAGAGCAGACCTTTATCCGGGAGCGGTGGCGCCAAGGGGGCCCCGGCGGGCACTACGAGAAACTGGTCGCCGTGCTGCTGCCCCACGACGTCTACGCGCGGCTCTCCGCGCATCTGGTGCTGAATGACGCTCACGAAGGCGACGTCACCTATCATATTTTCGAAGACGAGCTAGCCGCCGGCACTTGGCTCCGGCAAATGCTGTAGCCGGGCTCATCCCCGTCAGGTGGGTACTAACAACCGATGGACTGGCCTAACCATGGGCTAGCCGTCAATAAGCCACTCGGAAACGGGCCGCGTCACCAGGTCGTTTTCGTTAAGGCGGCCGGTAAACTCGGACGGTGGCGCCCAGCCCCGGTTGACTCGCCACCCCGGGGCGCCCCTGCTTAACTCTCGGCGTACCGGACCGCGCTACGGCAGCAAGTTGCGCAACTCCGGCAACCGTATCCAATCGACATAGCCCGGGTTGGGCTACCTGGCGGGGGCGCAGACAAACGCTTTGGCCAGTTGCAACAGGGCGCTATCGCTCCCGCTGAAGGAGGCCGTCGTGAAGTCAACTTGAGCGACGGGCAAGTAGCCGTTTAAATACATGAATTTCTCCGGAGATTCCGTCTCAAAGGCCATACGGTGGTAGGCAGAAGCATAAGAAAAATTGCAGGTCACCTCCGGTTTCCCGTTGTTATGGGCTAACCGAATCGCCTCCTTCGCCGTTTTCCGGCTTACGTGGCAGCAACTAGGGGCTAGACCCGCCTCCCGGGCAAGCGCTTCACCACTAAACTAACTGCCCATGGCTGATCCGCGTGCCCACGACCTGAAGCCTACGGCGGACGCCCCCGACGATGAGCGGGGACAGACGTCGGTCGACCGCTGGCTCGAGCCCTTCTACGATTTAGTGGCCGGCGTGCTCATCGGCCAGCTCACGACCATGTTCACCAAGACCGTCACGCTAACCCACTACGGGCAGTATTGCGCCGTCTTTGTGCCCTCCTGGTGGCTGTGGAACGGCTTCTCGCTGTACTTCGACCGCTTCGACCGCAACTCGCGCTGGCAGCAGGGCGGCTTGCTGCTGAGCATGGTGGCGCTGGTGCTGCTGGCGGTGACGGCACCCCAGACGCTGGAGGGCCAAGTCGCCGGCTTCACCTGGTCCTACGTGGCGGCCCGGGGGCTGCTGCTCGGGCTCTATGCCTATACGTGCTGGACCGACGAGCAGGCCCGGCCCTTGGCCCGCGGCTTGCTGACGGGCTACTCGCTGGGCTGGCTGGGCTGGGTGATCGGCGGGCTGTGGCCTGCCTATGGGCTGTGGTGGAAGCTAGGTCGGCTACTCGTTGATTTTATCACGCCGCGCTTGCTTCAGCGCCAACTCAAGGCGTTGCCCGTCACGCAGGACCACTTCACCAATCGGCTCCGGGAGTTCACCATGATTGTGGTGAGCCAGAATGTGGAAGTGCTGCCCCGCGACTTAGGCGACTTGTTGTGGCAGGCCCCGGCTTTGCTCACGTCGGCCAATGGCTTTGTGCTGGGGGTGGGCTTGTGGTGGTGGTACTACCAGCACTATACCCAGCTGCTCGACCAGAAAGAACATGAGAGCGGGCTACGCTACGCCTTGGGGCACTTGCCGCTCTACCTGGGTAGCGGCACCGTGGCGCTGGGCGTCTTCGATGTATTGCACAGCAACCCCACCGTCTGGCTTCTGCCCCTGGGTTTGACCCTGTACACGGTCTCGCTGCTCTGGCTGAGCTACCCGCAGCTCCCCCCGGACGGCCGGCAGCGATATAGCTGGCACACGGCCGCGCTGGTCGCGGCAAGTTGGGGGCTGGTGCTAGTGCCGATGGAAAGTTGGATCACACTGTTGCTGACGAATACCGTTGCCTTGGCCTACGGCTACTTTACATATCCGCTGATGCGGGCGGCTGAACAGCCTGGACCGCCCGCAGCAGAGCCGCCGCAAAGCTCATAAGAGGCCTCGCCGAGTTTACCCTCGATAAGGGGCCCTTATCAAACTTTATAAAAGCCATTTAATAAACGTAGACCCGGCAGTGACATCTTATGTCATTTCCAAAGCCAGGTAGGTGCGTTTCGGCGGTCGGCGGTCGCGTATAGGCCTGAGTAGAATGGAGCAAGCGGAAATGGCATAGTCCGGAAAATAGCCGAGAAATGATTGCCATAAGCAACGCTACTGTATGTTGCTGCCTAGTGCGCCCGACTTTTTCTTGTCCAACGGCGTAGGCTTCGCATGACGACCCCCGTACTGATTGTTTTAATTGGCTTTCTGATTTTCTTTGGGCATTACCTTGCCCAGCTCTTCGAGCGCACCAAAATTCCGGACGTAGTGGGGCTCTTGCTGGTGGGTCTGCTCCTGGGACCGGTGTCTCACCTGATCGACGCGACGGCCTTCGGGCAGGGCGGGCGCGTGTTTTCCAACCTGGTGCTGGTGTTTATCCTCTTTGAAAGCGGCCTGGAGGTGCGCTTCGAGCAGTTGCGTTCCGCCCTGCGCGGCACCCTGGGTCTGACGACGCTTAACTTCCTGATTACGGTTCTCGTGGTGGCCGTAGTAGGGCAGCTGCTGGCCGGCCTCGACTTACTTAGCTCCTTGATCCTAGGCTCCATCCTGGGCGGCACGTCCTCGGCTATCGTGACCACCTTAGCCCGCAAAGTGCACATCCTGCCGCAAACCTCCACCACGCTCGTCATGGAATCGGCTCTGAGTGACGTCTTCACGCTG
The DNA here is from genome assembly GCF_022921055.1 of Hymenobacter volaticus. GTDB lineage: Bacteria > Bacteroidota > Bacteroidia > Cytophagales > Hymenobacteraceae > Hymenobacter > Hymenobacter volaticus. Next base: position 38,021 of record NZ_CP095066.1, on the reverse strand, counting down.
GCCATTCCGATTGCTTTGATCAGCTTCCACACGGGGGCCTCGTTCAACGTCGCTACCCTGTTCAGTCAGATAATTTCCTCGTTGCTAGTGGCCGTGCTGGTTGGGACCGGGGGCGGCTACCTGTGGTCCGTGCTGCTGAATCGGGTGCCCACGCTGCTCAAAACGCGCTTCTCCACCCCGGCCTTCGTCTTTATCCTCTACGGTCTGGTGGAGCTGTTGCAATTCAGCGGGCCGATTGCTGTGCTCTTCTTCAGTATCACGCTGGGCAACGTGGCGTTGCTGCGCCCCCCTCGCCTGGCTCGGCTGCTGCCCACCCAGCGGCCCGTCGAGCTAACGGCCACCGAAAAAGACTTCTTTTCGGAAATCGTGTTTCTGCTGCGCATCTTTTTCTTTGTTTACGTGGGCATCTCCATCGTGCTCGACAACTGGTACCTGATTGCTTTGGGCGCGGGCCTAACGGTGGTGCTGTTTTTGGCGCGCATTCCCGTGGTACTGGCGACCGCCGACCGGCAAGCCCCCTCTTTGACATGGCTTTCATGAGCGTGATGATCCCTAAGGGGCTGGGGGCCGCCGTATTGGCCACGCTGCCCGCTCAACGGGGTGTGCCGGGCGGGGAAGCCATCCAAACGATCACCTTCGCCGTCATCATGGCGACTACCTTGCTCAGCACGGGGCTCTTCTTTCTGGTCGAGAAACGCCGAATTCTCGGCTTTTACGCGCTCTTTTTTGGCCGTAATCGCCCTCTGGTGGCTCCGCCACTGGCTGGCCAAGCATTGCCGGAAAATTGACTGTTACTACGATAGTCCGTGCCGCCTTGCCAGGCGCAGCTACGTTGCGTACGAACTGCCAAAAGCCGTGTTCCTGCTGGGACCAAGATCTTGGATAGGGCCGTAGGAGATGCAGCCAGCCAGTAAGGCTACCGCCGTTCGCGTGGCACAAGTGCGGCTTTAGCTTTAAGACAGAAGTACCAGCCTAGCTATAATTCTTCTTCCCTACCACCCATTAGTTGTTAAGCTATTAAGGAAGCCAAGTAACCCCGCTAAAGCCAGCAGGCTTTAGCGGGGTTAGACGCGGTTAGTTGAAAGCGTAGCGCAGCGCAGTCTGCAGATAGTAGGTCGACGACAAACTCATGGCATCGCGGAAGGTAGATGTCAGCAGTTGGTTGGTTACGTTGTCGCGCAGGAGGCAGAGGGTCGGCCGCGGTCCGTTCTTTTTAAAGGTCCCGGCTGACAGCAGCCGCGGCTTGGAGGGCCTGTAAATAGCGTTCCGACACGATGGTGGGCTGGTGGGCGGCCAGATGGGCGGGGGCCACCTGCCGCAGCTCCTGCTCTAAAATTGGGTCATGCAAAATCTGCCACATGGTATCGGCCAGGGCCTCGGCATTCCCCGCGGGAAAATCAGCCCCGCCTTGCCCACGGCGTCCGGTAAGCCATCGCTGTCGGAAACCAGGGGCAGGCAGCCGCAGGCCATGCCTTCGAGCACCACGTTGCCGAATGCTTCCCCGAACAGGGACGGAACCAGCAGATAGCGGTAGCGATTCAATTCCCGGGCCAGGGCGCTGCCTTCCAAAAAACCGGTGAACTGCACGTGCGCGCTTAAGTTCAGCGAAGCCACCAAGCCTTCTAGGCTCAATCTTTCGGGCCCGTCCCCGATAATGGTTAGCGTGGGCAGGTGCTGGCCTCCGTGCGCGCGCAGGCGAGTCAGCACCTGCCCGAACGCTTGCACGGCCACCGCGGTACCTTTCTGCGAAACCAGCCGGCCCAGAAATACGAAATTGTTGGTGCGTACCACCGAGGGTATCAGCCGGAACTCCCGGGCCCGGTAAGGGTTGCCGATCACTGCGGCCGCGGGCCAGCACTTGCGGCGGACGGCCTCGCTCACGGAAATCACCGAGGTGGCCCTTTTCAGCCATGCCTGCTTCACCCACGTGGCCCCGTCGGCGGGGTCCAATTCGGTATTAAGGGAAACAACGGACGGCCGGTTAAAAAACAGCGCCGGCCACGCTAGGCGCAGGCAGGGATTGTTCTCGAAAACCACGTCCGCCCACGCATGCTGCCGAAACAGTTCTTTCTTGCTCGGATTGCGAACAACCTCGAACGGAAAATATGCCTCCGTCGTCAGCGTGGACCACGTCAAGACCCGCACCTGGTGCCCGGCCTGCGTGAAAGCGCGCGCGTAAATCTCCGAGTTCACCTCGATGCCCCCAATGTCCGGAAAAAAGCAGTGGGATAAGAGTAGGATTTTCAACGCGTTGGATTAGAAATGGGGAAACAAAAAGCTTTTCTTAGTGGCTGCCGACTCGGGCCAGAGTCGTCATTGCCTCATTTATGTGCTGTAATACCTTGCTTTTTTCAAGGTGCAAACCTGACCGGGGTACGTTACGAGCGTTTTTACCCCTACTCAATAGTCCGCGCCTTCGCAACGGTTGGGTAAGAGTCAATCCCGGCTCTACTGAGCTTGTAAGAGCCGGGACTCCACCATGCCAACAGGCACGGGAGTTCGGCGGCTACGCCCTCCTAATGCCACCCTCGTAAAGGGGTAAGCGCAGCGAAATGACGTAGTTAGGGAATAGCAGCAAGAAGGAGAGGGCAACTATTCGCCTGCAGAAGAGAAACCATAAACCGAAAGCAAGGAGAGAAGCCCACGGCAAACCTTTGAGATAAAACGACTGTCCGTGCTGCCCGGGGCAGGGCCATAATCAGAGTTATTTATCGGTTAAAGCCACCTAACACCCGGACAGGGCCATGCCGCTAGCTTTGGTATGCCTCGCCCCTAGTGAGGCGTTGAAGGACTGGCTGCTACATTAAAACGGCATAAGAAGCACGTTAGAAAACATTAGAATTTTAAAACGGAGGGGGTAGCGGGCGAGGTCAAGGGCAGCCATAAAAAAGATCTACCGCTTACAAGCTGACTGACAAGCTCCTCCCTACTCGAGACCGAACAACCCGCGGCGGCAAAGGGCCGTTTATGCCTGCTCACGTCTTAAACTATTCCATGAAAAACTTAAACAAAATAACTCTTCTTCCGCGCTGGCTCCGTTCGGGTGGCTCTTTGGCTTTCGCTTTTTCCTTGCTGCTGTTGCCGCTTACTTCCTGCGAAGACGATGGCGACGCTAACCCCAACACGGGCCTGATTCAACCCACCGGCCCGCCCCCGGCCTACGCGCCCTCCATCAATCCGCAGATGCTGGCCGTGCTCGAGCAGTACACGAGCTACGGCACGCCGCCGCTGCCCACCCTCTCGCCCCGGCAGGCCCGCATGGCGCCTTCTGTAACCGACGCCGTGCAGGACTTGCTCAAGAAAAACAACCGCCCCGCGCCGATCGCCAACGTGACGGTTAGCCAGAAGCTGATTCCCGGCTCCTACACGCCCGGCGCCGCGCCCGACGGTATTCTAGTGCGCATCTATACGCCCACCGGCGTAACGGGCCCGCTACCCGTAGTAGTCTACTACCACGGCGGAGGCTGGGTCATTGGCTCGCTGGATGTGTACGAGCCCTCGGCTAAAGCCCTGGCCGAAAACACTGGCGCCATCGTGGTGAACGTGGACTACCGTCTCTCGCCCGAAGCGAAATTCCCGGCTGCCCACGAAGATTCGTATGCCGCCTACAAGTGGGTTCGCGACAACGCGGCCTCTTTCGGCGGCAATCCAGCGAAAGTGGCCGTGGCCGGCGAGAGTGCCGGCGGCAACTTAGCCGTGGCCGTAGCCCTGCTGGCGAAGGAACGCAGCTTCACCTTGCCGGCCCACATCCTCTCGGTCTACCCCATTGCCAACAACGACACCAACACGCCTTCTTACCAGCAGTACGCCATGGCCATGCCGCTTAACAAGCCCGGCATGGAGTACTTCTTCAGCAACTACCTACGTACCCCGGCCGATGGCAACGACCGGCTGATTTCGCTGGTCGACGTAGCCGATCTGCGCAGCCTGCCAGCCACCACCATTATTGCGGCCGAGATTGACCCCCTGCAGACCGAAGGCCGGCAACTCGCCGACAAACTCACCCAGGTTGGCGTGGCCAACCAGTACATGCTCTATCCCGGCACCACCCACGAGTTTTTCGGCACCTTCGCCGTCGTGCCGCCGGCCCAGCAAGCGCAGCAATTAGCCGCCAACCGTCTCAAAGAGGCCTTCCGTTAACAGAGGTTCTTTTCTAGCCGCTCCTACCACGACCCGACCACCCTGGCCGGGTCGTTGGCGTTTGCCCCTTTCAGGCAGGATTCGATGTCAGTAAGAGGGCAAGGGCCGGGTTGGCGCCTAGGCAGCTAGGTGGGAATTGGTGGCCTAGGCTACTACGCACTGGCTTCCGCCTGGTCCATGAAGAAAGCGGATAGGTCAGACACGACAGACAGCTTGGTTGGGGTGAAAGTACGATCTTTTCCCTTTAAAAGCCTCGAACACGCATTCGGGCGGCACGGCAGGGTTCGGGCTGCCCCGATGGGGCCGAGCTCGACAGCGTTATACGCGCCGGAAAGCGTCCAGCAAGGTGAGCAGATGCGGGTCGGTAATGGGCACTTGGGGCAGCAGGTAGCGCTGCTTTCTAGCGTCGAGATGCGTGATAAGCCAGTACATTTCCAGGGGCTCGGAGCGCACGAAGGCCATCTGCCAGTCCGGAAAAAGCGTTGCGGGAGCGCGGCATCGTGCAGGGTGACCACGTGGTGATGGCGCGGATCCCGGCGGATCTTGGCGTAGAGTTCCTGCACGGCCGCCGTGGGGCCTTCGAGCACCTGCACGAAGAAGTTGTTGCCGTAGCAGAGCAGGCCCGTGATCTGGTGTTGCTCGTTATAGGGCCGAGATTCTTCTAACAGATCGGTCAATTGGGAGGAGGACCGGGCCTTTGTCGCCTGGCTGCGGTACAGGATACAGTGCGGCGGGCTTGCCGCTTCGAGTTGCTTGAGGAGTTGGGGGAGTGCCAGTTCTCCCTGCGTATACTGTTCTAGGAGCGCTTGCTCTTGTGGCGACGGGGTCAAGGGCGTGTTTTCCGCTAAGGTCAGCGCCCACGCAATGGCGCGCCGTCGGCGTTGGTGGTCTGGTGGTAAGGCTGGCATCGGCACCGGGATAGAATAACGCTACCGGTGCTATACGCGGCGTAGCCCCATGTAACTAGGGGAGGCGTACTAGTCACGATAACAGCCTCGTTCGTTGTTGGACGCTACGCACCCCTCTTGGGGGCCTGCCACTGGCGTTTTGTAGAGTCGATTTTATCCCCTTTTTTAGACGGGAATAGAGGCGCTATAAATACACTGGTTTACCACTGATGCGTGGAAACGCAACGCCTACAAATCGCTTTCTTTGCTTGCTATGCGTCCCGGTTATCGCCCTCCCTCCGCTCAGTGGTACAACCAGCCGGCCCTCGTGCTGCTGCTGTGCGTGCTCGTGTTGCCGGTAGGTCTCTATGGGCTGTGGAAGTCGACGACTATTCTGCCCCCTATTAAGGCCATCGTCCTGGGCTGTTTAATGTATCTGCTCTATCACCTGGCGACGAGGGCCCCTTGGTAAACTCTTTCCCCTTTCTTGGTATGCACACCGAACTGCGTAACGCTTCTGGCCGGGTGTATCTGACCATCAAATACGACCTCGACAATCAGTGGGTGTACAACAACTGGCTCGGCCCGCAGACCTACGTCGGCATCTTGGCCGGGGCTAACGAGTGTTTACACCCGCTTTGGGAGAATGCCTGCCCCTACCTGCTCAACGACAACCGGTTGGTGGTGGGGCAGTGGAGCCACGTGCTCGAGTGGTTGGTGCGTGACTGGGCGCCGCGCGCTATCGCTCAAGGTCTGACCCATTTTGCCCACGTAGTGAGTGCCGACGCGCTAGCTGCTCACTCGGCCCAGGCCCTGCACCTGCAAATTGGCAAACGCTTCCACATGCGCCTCTTTGACGAGCTAGAACCGGCCCAAGCCTGGCTGCGCGCGGCGCAGTGGCAAGCCCGCTAAACGCGTTCGGTTTCGTTCCTTCCGCTCGCTTCACGACCCGCCGGTGGGTAGGCACCAAGCCTACTACTGACCGCGCGCTGGGGAATCAACAACTCCCGGTTGCTTGGCTCGCCGACGCGGGGCCTGTAAGAGCAATCAGGAGAAGGGGTGGCTTACGAGGAAACCTGCGGCACCGGTTCCGCCAAGGCGAGGAGCGGCGCCTGGGGCCGCGCCCGGGCAACCCAATGCAATACGCAGCAGGCACACTCAGGCCAACCCAGCGGGTTGCCCGGGCGGCGGAAGCTGGGCGCGATACTGCGGGCAATCTGACACGCGGGATGCGAGTGATAGGCATCGACGACGCCGATGCCGCGGTTACGGGAATAGAACGGGTACGCTGGTTCCATGGCTAGCTCAACCTTAAGTAAGATGAAAAGGTTGTCTGGATAGACTTAGTTAAGGTGGAGATTCCCAGCGCACTGGATTTTTTATAAGACAAAGACGGGATTCGAGGACCGGCGTTACTAGGTAATTCGCCTGCGCCGGCCTCGCGCAATCCGGGAGTACAGGCGCTCCAAGTAGCGGCTAGGCCTTCCGGATTGCTAACGTCGCATGCAGCGTTGAACGAACCATCTGCGTGTACGCCACTCGCCTAGTTTAGGTAGCCCGGCCAGTACCTCCTACGTCTGGCTCGTCTAGCGCAAGCCTTACGCAGCCAGCTAAGAGGGTGGAAAGTGCGTCTGCAGCAGGTCCCGCACTTTCGCTTCCGTCAGGGGCTTGGTCAGGGTACCGGCAATGGGCAGCAGCTGGACCCGGGCCAGGTCCTGGGGGTTCCCCGACGTGGTGAGCACCACCACGACAATGGCTTGTCGCTGTAACCAATCGAGTTGCTCGTAGGCTTCGAGGAACTCGAGGCCGTTCATAACCGGCATGTTGAGGTCGAGCAGAATTAGGGCCGGGCAGCTGGGGTGGGCACCTCGCACACCCGGGCCAGGGCTTCGCGGCCTCTCGGCCACGAGCAGCTCCTCGGCCACGCTTAGGCGGGTGAGCAGCAGCTTGTTCAGGTAATTGGTAGTCGCATCGTCATCGGGCTTTTAACACGACTATATAGGGTGCCTTGGACATCTTACAGGGGAAGTCTAGAAAAAGCCGATGTGGTTAGACCAGGGTGCGGCGGCTTATCTATTGCGTTCCCTTAGTAGAGTAGACTGTCGGTTATCTGACTTTTGTCCTATTTGTTTCCGGCAGAGTTAACTGGGTAACGTATAGTGGTTGGCTTGATCCTTGTACGTGAATTCCTGCACTATCTTCGCGCTCTTTACGTGCGCGAGCTCTAGCTAGTCGAGGATTTAACACCCAACCCATTTTGTTTCCTGCTTTGCCTATGCACCATATTCTTTACTTAAGCCAAGTTAGCGCCTCCCTGAGCGAAGACGAACTCCGAAGTCTACTGGAGAAATCCCGGGCCAATAATGAGAGGCGTAACATCACGGGTATCCTGCTGTATTGTGCCCCGCAGTTTATGCAACTCCTAGAGGGTGAAGAAGCCGACGTGACGCTGCTCTACGCGAAACTAGCCCAAGACCCGCGCCATACCGGCCTGATTAAGCTGGCGGATAAGCCGGTTACGCACCGCAGCTTTGCGGAGTGGAGCATGGCCTTTGACACGGTTTCTGAGGAGAAATTCACGTATTTAAGCGGCTACCTGCCCGTCACCCAAGTTGACTTCACGACGGCCTCCTTCAGCGGGAGCGATAGCGCCCTGTTGCAACTGGCCAAAGCGTTTGTCTGCGCCCCCCTGTAGTTCTTACCGGGTTCTGTTAACCCAAGGGCGGCTTTCCCCGCGGCGCAAGCAACGTGCTGCTGGCGCGTGAAGTACCGGCCATGTTTGATTGTGCGCTCTGTACCCACTGCTCAGGTTAACCAGCCGCGTCTCCGTCTCCCTCAGCAAACCCCTCGGAGTGCTGTAAGGGGCGCGTCCAGAGCAGCGCATAGGTTGTGGTGTCGTAGCAAAGCTCACAGTAGAAGTCGCCTACCTGGTAGAGCCCTACTGCGCGGCTTCCTTCCCAACGGCTAGCCAGCAAGGTGCCTTCCGTGAACAGGACGCCGGCTTGCTGCGCGAGAGGCAAGGCGCAAAAAGCTGCACGAGAAGTCGTCATCAGGTGGTCGGAATTCACTAGTAGGGAGCAGCGAGCAAAGAAAGCGTATTTCAACTACTCGGGGCCGGAGTCGACCACCTACCTTACATCTTCCTTAAACGCAGCAAGCGGGTACAACCAAGAAGTTGCGCTCCACCTCGCCTTAGCGGGTTCGTTGTCTGATCTGAGCGTACCCAGCCGTTTCGGCTTGGCATTCTTCTGCACTACGTCAACGCCACAGGGCAAAGTTATCGGCCGTCCTCCCGTTGAGGCGGAGAAAATAGCGCATGGAAAGCAACCGGACTATCTGACCGGGCCTTTGCGAGCGCGTTGGGTATGTCACCGAGTACGGTAGCTAAATAGGTGAATGCCGTTCCCAGAGCCTACTATTCCGCTGGTTTACTTGAGTCCGCCCCGTTCGTATGCGGGCCGGTATGCCCTCGTCGCCCCCAGGATAGGGGAATCGATGGGAGGCCTCTTACGCCAAGTGCGGCAGTTGCCAGGCTACAAATACCTGTGGCTAGGGACACCCGCCTCCGTACCGGAAATTCGCGCCCGGGCTGGGTGATGTACCAGCCCAATCGGAATGGCTTGCAATTGGAGAGTAACGGGTATAAGGATTATCGGGATCCCAAGGGTCCCGATAAGGGATTGGGTAGCGCTGGCCAATCATTCGCTTCGGCTATCATGCTGCTCAGCAAGTTAAGCGGTGGCGTACCCGAAGAAGTAGTGGTGATTTCGGTTTTATAAGGTACTCCGCAGTTGTTTTTCTGTCCTTCGCGCGGGCTACGAAAGGGCTGAGGGCTAGGTCCTTCCACTCCTTGTTCATCTCATTTCAACCCTATGAAAATCTAGCTAATAGCTGCTACATTAGCACCTGTTCAACTCGTCCACGCACAAGTCATGGCCCCGGCCCCGCACCTCCCGGTAGAGGTGGTTGCCCCTGATAATGCCAGCCATGCCGAGCTGCGTGACCTGAGCACCTCGCTCGATACCGGCCTCTATTTGGTGCGGCTGCTTACGGAGGAGGGCCCGCTAATCGGGTGCCGCCTGGTCCGGCTTTGAGGCGCCGGATGAAGTCGGCTCGTACCCGAAATTATACCACTCGCTTAGCTTCCTTTTCCCATGCGCGCCCTCCTTTCGCTGCTCCGAGGCCTCGGTATTCTCCTCTTAGGATTTGTCGCGGTCTTCGCCATCAACCTGCCCCACAACTGGCTCCTCAACACGGTGGCCGCAGGCTCGGCCGTCGACCACGTGCCGGTCGGGCCCCGCGCTGAACTGCTTTCCCTCGGCGTCGTCTTTCTAGCAGGAGTGGTGGCGAGCGGCCTCGTCGGGCTCTTAGCCGGCCCCACCGCCGGGTGCTCTTGCTGCTGTTAATGGGCTTGTTTTTGCTCGTGGATGTGTCGGGCGTGCTAGGTCGCTTTGCCAATACGAGTATCGGGTACCGCATGGGGGTCGTCGCGCTGGTGCCGCTCGAGGTGTGGGTCGGCTATTGGATGGCTGGCAAACTGAAACCGGAACCCGTTCGCTTGGTACGGGGTCGAGCGTAAAGCGTGGGCCGTACAACCTATACGGCTTCAACTCCTACCAGGCTTGTAGTACAGTAATCAAACAACTATCCATGCCTCGACCATATACGTCCGGTTATTGGAGCGTGGCTGTTGCAGAGCTCATCACCCATCAAGCAAACAGCACATGGTCGCTGTTAAGCCCATATAAAAGGGCGTTTAAACAGGCTTTTTAGCTTGTTTTAGCTAGTAGTAGCCTTGTTTGAGGGTGGCGGTGGCGCGTCGAGTTCTGCAACAGGCACGAGCGTTTTCGTGGACAAAAAGCAGCCATGGCTGCTTGGACTGCGCCCACTTTCAGCAGTCCGCATTGGGTGGCTTGCCGCAGGATCTAGCAGGTACTATTTCCCAGACGGCGCCTTTATCTCGGCTTGCTGCGAGCAGCGGCGCCTGCCTGATGCATGGCTTTTCCTTTTGATGAATGGTAGAAATCCGCCACCTCGGCTCCTTAGGGCGTAGCGTCATCTAATGCATATTGGAGAAGGAGCAGGAGCCACCGCCACACAAGCAGGGCACACCAGCCCGTACTCAACAGAATAAGCGTGGCGATTAAGCGGGCCAGATGCTCTTTTAGGAATTCTTTGTTCTCGTGGAAATACCGCATAGGCATACCCTCTTGCAACGATCTAGCGCTCGTCCGGCTTTTGTTGCTTGCCGAACAGGACTTAACAAGATAAAGCCTGGCGAGCGGCATCACTAGCCTGGCGCTTTATCAATTGTTTACCTTATCAGGCCAGAGGCTCGGCCTCATCCTTCTAACGGAGCGCAACAAACATTTTTACCGACCCGGTTGCGCTCAGGATTCTCCGTACCGTCCCTTGTTATGCTCGCCATCCATCTCATCGAAGCCCCCAGCAACTTGGGCCTGCACGAGTCGACTCCCGGGGTAGGCCCGGCCGTAGACCGGCTGCCCGCCTGGCTCCAGCAGTGGGGCTTCTACGACCTGGTAGCCCCGCACCGCATTCACTCCCTGCCGCCCCGCCCTACACGATGGACCTGGACCCGGTCGGCGTGCGCAATGCCGCCGCCATCGCCCACTATTCCCAGCGCCTCGCGGCTTGCATCCGGCAGGTTCTTACCCAGCCCGCCTTTGCCCTGGTCGTGGGCGGGGATTGCAGTATCCTGCTCGGCATCGCGCTGGGCTTGAAAGCCGTGGGCCCCTATGGCCTATTTTTTCTGGATGGGCATACCGACTACGCCACCCCGGAGCGCTCGGCCACGGGGGGCGCCGCGGGCATGGACTTGGCCCTGGTGACCGGCTGCGGCCCGGCCCAGCTCACCAACCTGGACGAACAAGCTCCCTACTTTCACCCCGCCACGCCTGGAGTGTGGGCAACCGGGATGCCGACCCAGCGGACGTAGCCGCTCTACAGGCGGCGGGGGTGCAGTACGTGGACTTGGTGGCTCTGCGCCGGCACGGTCCAGCGGCCTGTGCGGCCGCGTTTCTGGCGGACCAGGCGGGGCAAGCGGTTGAGGGCTTCTGGATTCACTTCGACGTGGACGTGCTGGCCCACGAGCTGATGCCGGCCGTGGATTCACCCCAGCCCGGGGGGCTCACGTACGCCGAACTCGCCGCCCTACTGGTGCCGCTGCTGCAATCCGGGCACGCGGTGGGGCTCGACATCACCATTCTCGACGCGAGCAAGGACCCGACTGGCGAGATTACCCGCCAGTTCGTGGCCGGGTTGGCTCCCATCTTAGCCATAATGACGAGCTAGGAGGGGGGCTGGTTTGGAGGAGAGATACGGCGAGCCATTATTTTAACTGGCCGCTGGATCGTTAACTGGAAGGGGAGGGGTATAAACAAGAGCCACGCATACGACCACCTGCCTACCAGGGGCAAGTAGGTCAGCTTGTCCACAACACTCGATCAAGCGCAGAGGAGGAGGCAACCCCACTAGGTGCCCTGCTGCTGCTATGACCTCGCTGGTCGGTACAGCTAAACAACTCAGCTTATGCTGCTCCTCTCTACCGTGGGCAATCACTAGCGGTAACTGAAACAGGAATACGTGGCAACTTATTGGAATGCAGTGCTCTTTGCAATATAATATTATAAATGGAGTTAAGTTATATAACAAAGGTACAATACTACTGTAATCCCCTGTTTACTAGGTACTAATACGTATTTATTGCGCCGGGCAATCTAGTTGTACTATATAAGCGTAGTTTTATTTTTTACCAAATAAATACAACGCGCTATGACCAAACTTCTGTCCCCAATTCCCCCGCTCGTGCTAGCGAGCGCCCCGTTGAACGGCGCACGTTTTTGCGCTACTCCAGCCTCGGGCTGGCTGCCACCGGCCTGGCCTTAACGGGCTGTAACGATGTGCTGGAAGAGATCTTCCAAAATCAAGGCAACACGCCGGCCACCCAAGTGAACGTGGGCCGCGGCGACTTCGGCATTCTCAACTACGCTTATGCCCTCGAACAGCTCGAAGCCGCCTTTTACGCCAGTGTGCTACTCGGCTCGTACTACGCCAGCGCCTCCGCGGCGGAGCGACAAATTCTGCAGGATATCGAGGGACACGAACGGTTGCACCGCGATTTTCTCAAACAAGCGATTCAGGCCTTAGGCGGCACGCCCATTCGCTTGCTGCTGCCCAACTTCACGGCCATCAACTTCGCCAACCGCGACAGCGTGCTGGGGGCGGCCAAAGCCTTCGAGGATCTGGGCGTCGCGGCCTATAACGGGGCGGGCAAACTCATTGCCAACGCCGACTATCTAACCTTGGCCGGCAAGATTGTGTCGGTGGAAGCGCGGCACGCCGCCCTGATCCGGGACTTGCTGCAGATCGGCACGTTTGTAGGGCCAGATGTGGTGGACCTGCGCACCGGACTCGAGCTCTCGCAGACGCCCGCGCAAGTGGTGCTCACGGCCAATCAGTTTCTGCTGCCGGGTTCGAAGCTGAACGTGGCCAACTTGCCGACGTCCTAAGCCGCCCCCTCTTCTTACTTCTGTCACGACTTGTCCCTAACCCCATGAATATTCTTACCATCCTTGCCGAAATCGAGAAAGTGGACCCGGAAGTATCCGAGCGGCTCGACCAACGGCGCACTTTCTTCAAACACTTCGCCGGCTTCGGCAAAAAGCTGGCGGCCACGACCCTGCCGCTGGCCATGGGCGCCATGTTTGAAAAAGCCTACGCCCAGTCCCCGGGCCTGAGCCAACAAATCAAAGACGTGCTCAATTTTGCCTTGCGGCTCGAGTACCTGGAAGCGGTCTTCTACAACGAAGGCTTGCATAAGCCCGGCCTGCTCACGGGCCAGGACAACAGGGATATCCACACCATTGCCGTCGACGAGTATAACCACGTGAAGTTCTTGAGCACGGTGCTCGGCCCCGACGCCATCCCCCCCATGGCCATCGGCGACTTCGACTACACCGGCTCCAAAGGCGGCACGCGGGCGGCCTTGTTGCCGGACGTGTTTACCAATCGGGACACGTTTCTGGCCCTGGCCCAAAGCTTCGAAGATACGGGCGTGCGGGCCTACAAAGGCGGGGCGCCGCTGCTGATGAGCAACAATGATATCCTGGAAGCCGCCCTCAACATTCACTCGGTGGAGGCCCGCCACGCCTCGCACCTGCGCACGATGCGCCGCGGGGGCGCCCAGGTGGTGGCCGGCTCGCCGCAAACGGCTCCCAAGAGCTGGGTTAGCGGCAATGACGGGGGCGGGCCTGCCCGAGTGTGACAGCCGCCATCTACGGGGCGGGCACTCCGGCTAGCGCCTTCCCGGCCGAGGAGAACACCGTACAAGCCGGTATCACACTTTCGAGTGCGAACCCCACGGCCTCGGAGGCCTTTGACGAGCCCCTGGACATGGCCACCGTGCTGGCAATTGCCAGTAACTTTTCGGCCCGCTAAAACGCGATCTATCCCTACGCCGGGCATCACCCAAAGGGCAACCAGTCGGTTGCCCTTTGTGGGTTAGAGCTAGTTACTCCCCGCCCGCGCTCGCTGCCACCCATCCGGCGCTCGGGCAGGGGATCGACCGCTTACGCACCCCGTCGCCCCGGCTGACGAACTCACCCCGATGGCGTCCAACGCGGCCTGCGCCCAGGCCGCGTTGGACGCCCGTGCTCCACCGCAGGAGATATTGGGCTGGCTGGCCTAGCGCACGGGCGTCTTTGCAGCCAGCCACTCGGTTGTCCGCTCAGTTTGGGCATTCTTTATGGCTGCTGCCAAAACCGGAGTGCTTACTCTCCTGCGTCTGCCGACCCTCACCCCCAATCACGTCAACCGAAACAGCCTATGTACGGTGGACAAAACGGAGCTGGTCTAGCTCAGCTGGCCCCAATAGGGACGTGGGTTTAAGTTGGCTTCCGGAGTGGTTGGGGGGCGAGGTAGCCGAGGGCCGAGGGGCGGCGTGGCTTAGTAATCGGTGACAGGGTGACTGAGTTCGAACTAGGCTTCGGTTAGTCCAACAAAGCGGAAGTGGTCGACTTCAGTGTGCCCTAGTTAGGTACCGAGTAGAAGAGCTTGTTTCTTAACCGATCAGGCTTGATCAGCGGCCCCTTATCGGTGCTGGTAACACCAAGGCAGCGTGGCGCGGCCGTCCCGGCCCAACTGGTAGTCGGCGGGCGACTCATTAGACGGCCGACTTTTTGGCGCGTCCATTACCCTCGATAAGGGGCCCTTATCACCACTATACAGTGTTGCTTTGGACGCTACTGACGCCCTTAAGTCCAGCTGTCAAGGCAGAGTTTAGTAGAATAATTATATTTTTCTCCTTGCGAGGTATCATCTGGATGGAATCCGGTCAAATGAGCGGAAATCGCCTTTTTGAGTTGCCCTATCAGCTCCACTGTAAGCTGTTTTACTAGGAATAATATAATAAAGCCTCTGTTTAATTTATAAGTACCACGTATTCTGTATCCTGTCCTACTAAGCAAAGAGCGGAATAGCCCTTCAAGGCCTAGTTTTTCGCCGCGTACCGCAACTCGCTTTTCCTCGGGACGCATCCGGATAAAATCAAGGGGGCATCCGGATGAAAAGGCGAAGCCATCCGGATGAAAAAAGGGCGCCATCCGGATGCCGATCCGGTTACGCATCCGGATGTCTATCCGGATGTCTATCCGGATAGATAGGCGGCCTACATCAGTTTCAAACCCAAAAAGGGCCGTGCGAATCGGGGTTTCCACCGCCCTCGCCCCCTTTTCGACGAATGCTAAAAGGTGGCTGGACGGAAAAGGATCTGAAATGCGACCGTTTTCTGGCTGGCACTTTGCTCCCCTCATTGCTTTTGCTGGACCCTACTGCTACCTTATGGTTCAACGAAACGCATGCCCCGCTCTTCTGATGCAGTTTGCTTCTTTATTCCGTCCCTACCAAGAAGCGTTGCACTTTAATGGCCTCATGCTCGTGCTCTTGGGCGCGTTGTACAGTAGCGGCTTGCTCTTAGGTAGCTTGAGCCTGCTCCTAGTATTCCTTCTCGTAGCCCTGCTTTGGGGCGTGGCACAACTCCTGCTTGGGGTGCACGCGCTCGTAACGGGTCAGGTACGGTTGGCCTTACTGTACGGAGCCTTAACCTTGGCCATTGCCAAGCTGGATTGGTGGCTTCTAGAGGAGTTTCAATAATACTGAGTTTGCCGTTCCAGTTAGCTCGCTATTACGAACACTTTTGGCACCCCCATCAATGCCCCGAAAACGCGGTTTTTCGGGGGCATTTTTCAATAGGTAATCCGAACACCTTCTTTTACCTTGTTCTGCTCAATATTGGGTACTAATGGCAATGACTGTTTATCCATTGCGATACCACTTGTGATACACTGCCTTAAGAATTTCGCTTGTTGACGCAGTTACCCGCGCTTCTTTTTCTCCTCTTGGTTGATGGATTCTTCCCGGGTAAAATGGCTGATTGTGTTGCTGTACCTAGCGGCCTTAATAACGAGCTTTGGGGTACTGAATACGATGGTGAGTTTGAAGTATGAAACCGACCACGTATCGGACTGTATTTCCCTAGTGAGTGGGCGTGATTTATGTGCGGCTATCCAACGATATAAGACCCTATCTCTTCTAGCATTCGTCAGCGCGACTAGTTTATGGCTGCTTCGGCTGTGGCGTCTTCTGCCTCAGCAAAGAAGGTAACCTAACCAGGACGTATCAGCCTATTGTTTGTCTCGGTTTTCTTGTACTCGATTATAGCCGGGATTGCTAGGCGCGTACTCAATCAAAATGCTATCCCCTACCTGTAAGTTAGGGTCGCGTGCGTTTCCTTCATACGACTGTCCCCGTAACGTGAACTGGTAGGAGAAAGCAAACTGCTGACTGACTGGACTATTCCCAAAAAAGTTCTTTTTATTGATGACGACGGCTGTTGTAGTTAAGGTGCCTTGGGCCAGGGCTTGTCTTTCTTGCTGCCCGCGCACACAGGTTTGCAGAAAGTAGACTGGAACGAATACTATCCAGAATAACCCAAACCAGAACGGAAGCCCCAAGAGGAGTTGCTCGTTTTTTTCTTTTTACCCAAAATGGCACTCTCTTGATTTGTAAATCGGTAATTGCTACCGGCGTCACGTAATAGAACGGGCCATAGAGTTGGGCCACTTGATACAGCCACTTCTTTCGTAACAACTCCTCTATACCCTGTTCGATACGGGCCGGTGAGAGGCCCAGTTCCGGATAGTTCCAGTCTATGAACGACTGCACTCGCCAGACATCAAATCCGCGCCAGTTGCCCTGCGAATCAAAATCGACATCTAGTTTGACATCTTTGCCTTCAAAATAGCAGCCTATGCCATGGAAGGCATAGCAGATCCCCTTTATGGTCCCCTTCCTGCCCATGCGCGCATTACGCTCCATGCGGCCCAGACGGGTAAAATCTAGCTGGAACGCCTCGCGTAAGGCACTGCAGAGTTGATTAGCCTGTTGCACCCATTGCTCAATACAGCAAAAGAGTTGCTGCTCGACCTCGGTTAAGGATTCTCGTTCATAGTCAGACAAGGGCAATGCTCCGAAAGGGAGATCGCGTTCGGGCTCTATTTCTTTCGCCTCAAGAGCAAATTGCCCGATGGCTTCCTGACTGGCCGTTCCAATGGGGAGGCACTCTCTTAGGCCTGCTTGCTCCCCGGCTTCTACCGAAACGGAGAGGATAGCCCGCTTCGTTTGTCCTAGCCGTACGGGACCCTCAGGCATCGCGTGTAGGCGAGCGCCAAAGGTATAAGGAAGGGTTTCAGACCAAAAGCAAAGAAACTGGCCTTCCTCTAACTGGTCTTGCGTCACCCAGCGAGCGGGAGGAGCACTTGAAAGGGAGAGGGTACCGTGAAGCAACATAGATTGTAAATATCGAAGAAAGTCACAACTTATAGCTACTAACCCATTACTAGAAAAAGTTGATTTACATAATAGTTGTTATACCCTCGTCCTCGGAATAGTGGTAGTTTTTATCCCTACTGCCCTTACTCTTGAATTGTGGTACTTTGGTAGGAAAACACCTCAATGTGAGCTACTGCAAAAGGAGATTTATTGCAGACATAAGCCCGATAGATTTTTAGCATAGTATAGGTCTGTGATAGAGTCGCCTTCCATCTTGACGATAAGCCCCTTGCCATCCCAGTCAATTCCACCTGAACCCAAGTGCCCCGCTGTGGCCATAGGAATGGGGTATTGGGCGAGTTCTATCCTGTGTAGCATCTGTGAAGTAAAGGGAGCGAAGCTGTAGCTTGTACCGCCCGCCAGGCTGCAGCTTTTTACAATTGGCTGCAGGAGTTTTGTCCGATACGATTTTATACCGGGAATCTTAACAGAAGAAAAGTCGAATTTTACATAGTTATATTTATAATAGTTACCCCAGGGTGCGATTTTGCCGCTAAATACTTTGGTAGCTTGGCCGTCGTCGCCAATTTTGTATAACGAGGAATTTACAAGTGGTTTGGCTTTTTTGTCGAGTTCAATGACCGCCACTTTTGGTTGTGAAGGCAAGTAGCCCACTTGCGAGAAACCAATATTTGGTTCTCATATCCAACCATTGATAGCATTTGGTTCAACTGTCCAGGTCAAAACCTTGCCTGTTTTTCCTGCTGGAAGTAAACTGCGGACTACAAACCAGCCATTTTGGGCCAGCATGCGGCCGTCGAAAAGCATAAGGTCGGCATCCTGCGAGGTGATTTTTACTAAGCGTGAGGGGTCATCAGGTGCAACGAGAAAGGTACGGCCGGTTTCGAGAGGAAGCGGATCAATATACTTGCCGGTTCCTCTGTCGTCGGCAGTCTTATACCCCTTGTATTGCTTTGGTTTTCCACTGTTAGGCCTCGTAGTAGTATTGCCTACTACATAGCGCGGAAACCGGTTATATCGGCCATCCACCAAATAAGCTTTTTGCCAATATTGCGAGGGTAGAAACTCAAGATTAAATCCGGCACTCCCTTCAAGTTCCTTGGGAACAGGTTTATCAAGGTAAACGGCTATCTCAACACCTTTACCCTTTGCCGTAACTACCACCCGCGAATCAAAATTGTAATCTTTATACCTTAAGGTAGCCTCGATGGTCTTCGCCGCACGGTTTACCTTCCGGTTTGAAATATCGAGAACAAGATCCCACTGCTCTGGCGTGTTGGAAAGTCGCACAGCGCCACCTTGCGCTGTTCTCACGCCATGGTGAATCAATTCTATCCCGGCATTCTTCTCATCGTTAAAGCCTCCGGTAAAAAGGTTGTTGTACACAAGAACATTGACGCCTTGAGTTTCGAAATACTCAAGATCGTTGAGTTTTAAATCCTGGCCCGAAGCATAATTGAATACCGCAAGTAGTAGTACTGCAAATGATAAAAGTGTTCTTTTCATGTTGAAGAAACAGTCCTTTGTTGGTTCGGTTGGTGCGTGTGAGAATAACTAAAATGACTTTGAATACTGTTGTAAAAAAAATATTATTAAACTATTTGGTATATAAACAACATGCTTATATGAATTTATGATTTTAATAGTAATTGATATTTATCATCCTAGCGTTTATTTAAGCAAGTGCATAGTTGGTGTGTTGTTGCTGTTGTAAGCGCTTGTGAGATAGAGGTGTGATTTTTTACCGCTAACGTTAAAGTGTTTATGAAGTTGTGGCATTTGAAAAACGTCAGTTTCAATTAACCATAAAGACAAACTAGTGATCTAAAGTTGAATGCTTAACCTCCTGCCACAATCTCATAAACACTCTTGTTGTGCGCAGATCTACCTAAGAAAGTTGCCAGCTGTAACATTAATATGTTGATTTAGAGTATCTAAGCTCAATAATATATCATCTAGTTTACTTTGTTCATTATGCCTTATCAATAGTACCTGGTCCCTAGATAAAAATATATCATTGCACCTTACTGCTATATTGTCACTTTTTTCTTTGTAGTTTGTAACAAGTTTCAAAAATCTTTCGGTCTTTGATACGAACTCTTTACAACTTGACGCGCCTTTTAATACTTCTAAATTCTTCATTATCTTAGGCAAGATCAATCTATTCTGACTATAAAAAAACATTGCTCTTTTAATTTCAACTGAGTCTATCCGTCGTTTGTTATCGTAATTCAATTGATATAGCTGATGATACCAGTCGTTAGTGAGCTCACTTGTATTATTAACATATTGCTCAATTTTTTCCTGCTTGTCTTTCCGGTTTTCAATAACAGTGGTTATAATCACTCCTAAGAAAAAAGTAATTACAGGTACAAATACATTTAAGAATTCCGAAAATGTAAGTTTGAGTTTCATGACTGTAAATTTGTGCACAACATCTGTGTTGCCGTCATTGGCAGCATGACTTGAATGTCGGCAATCCTTTCTTAGTACGCAACTCAATGGCGGCAACGCAACCCAGCCAACAGTAGGTGGATTGCCGCCATTAGTTCACCGCTACAAGCCCAAATCATCGAGTGGGGAAGTTGGCCGGTTAAGTTGCGCCACATGCGTATAGATTTCTGTGGTTTTGATGCTGCTGTGTCCCAGTAAATCCTGAATCACCCGGATGTCAGTGCCGGCTTCCAGCAGGTGCGTAGCATAGGAATGCCGAAGCATGTGCATAGAAATAGGTCGGCAAATACCGGCGCGAGCAGCGGCTTGCTTGATGACGTGTTGCAAGCTTCGCTCACTGTACGGCTCACCCGGTTGCGCGCCTTCAAACAGAAACGTCACGGGCCGGTACTGCCGAAACTGCTGCCGTAGCAGTTGGAGCAATGTATCGGGTAGAGGTAGGTCACGGTCCTTTTTACCTTTGCCGCCCCGTATATAGAGTACCATGCGGCGCGTGAGTCTATATCCGGCGGCGTGAGGGCGAGTATCTCGCCAAGCCGTAGCCCTAGCCCATACGCCAGCATAAGCATAGCGCGGTGCTTCAGGTTGTCGGTGCCCTGAAGCAGGGCTTTTATTTCCTCCTTTGCCAATAGTTTCGGGTTTTGCAGGGGACGCTTGGGCCTGGGTACTTCGTAGAACTGCCGGGGCTGGCCTTCTACCTGTTCGTAGTAAAACCTGATGGCGTTAATCAACAAGTTTTGGTAGGCTTCGGAGATGCCGCCCGCCACACGCAGGCTCAGGTAATCCAGCACATCCTGCTTCGTTAGCTCAAGGGGCAGGCGCGGCGTGTGGTGGCATTCATTGACCCTCCACCCCGGAACTAATGCTGATTAAAAATACCAAAGCTCAATGTTTATTTTATTTCTCGCCGCCAGTCGTCTGCCGAAATGGAAGCTGATGAGCGATCATAGAGACGAGAATATATTCGTCCCCCGCCATATTGCCAATGCAGTGTTATGCGTTCGTGCTGAATAACCACATAGCATTAAATTGCATCAATTCCCATTAAATATGAATCTCCCTCTCCTGCATTGACTGTAATATTTAGGCTAGACCAAGCTCCTGTAATAGCACTAAAAGCTCGAATCTGATTTTGAACAGGTTGAACAACAGTTATTGTATTTCCCCTTATTAAATAAGTATCACCTTCGCCTGCATTAACAGTTACATTTAGACTAGACCAGGTGCCCGTAAGAGCGCTAAAGGCGCGAAGTTGATTTTGGACAGGTTGTATTACAACACCAACATTAGAAGAAATCAAGTATGTGTCGCCTTCCCCTGCATTAACTGTAACATTTAGGCTAGACCAAGTGCCTGTATTTGCGTTATAAGCCCTTAATTGATTTTGCACCGGCTGAATAATCATAGCAAGATTGGCATCAATCAGGTAAGTATCATTTTCTCCTGAATTAATTGTTACATTGAGGCTAGACCATGTACCAGTAATTGCGCTGAAAGCACGGATTTGATTTTGTACTGGTTGAATTACTAATGCAACGTCTTGATCAATCAAATAAGTATCACCTTCTCCTGTGTTTACAGTAACATTTAAACTAGACCAAGTCCCTGTAATAGCACTGTAAGCCCGAATTTGGTTTTGCACTGGTTGAATAATTAAAACAGTATTTCCTTTAATCAAATAAGTATCACCTTCCCCAGTGTTTACAGTAACGTTCAAGTTTGCCCAGCTACCAGTCAATCCGCTGAAAGCACGAATTTGATTTTGAACTGGCTGAATTACTAAGGCGACATTTGTACCAATAAGATACTGGTCTCCTTCTCCCGAATTTACAGTTACATTTTGGCTTGCCCATGAGCCTGTTTCAGCACTATAGCCTCGTAATTGATTTTGTACGGGTTGCACAATAAGTGCAACTCGTGACACGAAAAATTTTGGATTAATTTCTGACATATTAATTGATTTTTGACTCGGCTTACTCTTTGTCGGGATTTTCGGCTTTCTCCGTTTATTTTTGGTTGGTCAAGATTGATTTTTGCAATCAGTTTCGACTTAGCACTGCCGCCAGGCATTCTGACTAACGTAAAAAAGCGTTATGGATTTCCATTGCTTTCCCGTTAATTTTTTTCCCTCGTTAGCCAAGGACTTTATTCTCCGTGACAAAGTGGGAATGACGCATAACATCTGTGTTGCCGTCATTGGCAGCATGACTTGAATGTCGGCAATCCTTTCTTAGTACGCAACTCAATGGCGGCAACGCAACCCAGCCAACAGTAGGTGGATTGCCGCCATTAGTTCACCGCTACAAGCCCAAATCATCGAGTGGGGAAGTTGGCCGGTTAAGTTGCGCCACATGCGTATAGATTTCTGTGGTTTTGATGCTGCTGTGTCCCAGTAAATCCTGAATCACCCGGATGTCAGTGCCGGCTTCCAGCAGGTGCGTAGCATAGGAATGCCGAAGCATGTGCATAGAAATAGGTCGGCAAATACCGGCGCGAGCAGCGGCTTGCTTGATGACGTGTTGCAAGCTTCGCTCACTGTACGGCTCACCCGGTTGCGCGCCTTCAAACAGAAACGTCACGGGCCGGTACTGCCGAAACTGCTGCCGTAGCAGTTGGAGCAATGTATCGGGTAGAGGTAGGTCACGGTCCTTTTTACCTTTGCCGCCCCGTATATAGAGTACCATGCGGCGCGTGAGTCTATATCCGGCGGCGTGAGGGCGAGTATCTCGCCAAGCCGTAGCCCTAGCCCATACGCCAGCATAAGCATAGCGCGGTGCTTCAGGTTGTCGGTGCCCTGAAGCAGGGCTTTTATTTCCTCCTTTGCCAATAGTTTCGGGTTTTGCAGGGGACGCTTGGGCCTGGGTACTTCGTAGAACTGCCGGGGCTGGCCTTCTACCTGTTCGTAGTAAAACCTGATGGCGTTAATCAACAAGTTTTGGTAGGCTTCGGAGATGCCGCCCGCCACACGCAGGCTCAGGTAATCCAGCACATCCTGCTTCGTTAGCTCAAGGGGCAGGCGCGGCGTGTGGTGCGCAAGAAACTGCTGAAACGCCCCGCGGTAGTTTTTCAGCGTTTGCGGGCTATAGCGTTTCAGGGTGATGCGTTGGCTGAAGCGGGTTAGCGGGACCTCGTACGGAGTGGGGGCGCGGGGAGTGTTGTTGCTTGTTCATCAGTCAAAGGCGGCCACCTGTTACGTACTGGTCGGCACGTGCCGGCCCTTGGCCTCAAGCGTATACGACAGACAGGCCGCCCCGATGATGCGGCGCGCCGAAAGGGGGCTACGCAGGTGGCACAACGAGATGAGGAAGGGCCCTACGGCACCCGAACAGCCAGTTGCTGCCGCTTCTACCAGCAGCGTCAACGGCTTGTACGCTTTACACTAGGTCGTTTGTAAAATGACAATTAACATACGCTATATTTAATATATATGTCTGATAAGGGCCTTTTGCGCCGGAGCCGTTGAGGGCTTACCTTTTGCTACTATGAGCCCCCTCCTTTATGTAATTGCAACCTTACTCCTGTTGGCACTGCTGTGGATCTACCGGACTAGGCGTCGCCATCAGGCCATGCAGGCCAAACAACACCAAGACTTCTTGACTGTGTTTGCCATTCCGGCTATTGCGACCCCGCACTTAACGTTTGGCTCTCACTATGGGTGGGACTCATTTGTCGTGCTATTCCACACCAAAGACGACTGGCAGTATGCGCAGCAACACCATCTCTTCCCGGAGTTCAAGAAGCGCATCGCGTCCTATTATTCCGCGGACTTCGATCCGGACCGGGCCATCTACTTTGGCGTGCAGAATGATGGACAAGTGAGCCCGTTGTAGGCCTGGGTAGCTGACCACGCAGCGTAGTTGCTTTGTTGAAAGGTAGGCCCCTTTGCGTTGACGTCTAAAGCCGACCGTTCAATTAACGTTACGGAGCTATAGCACTGTTTTGACACCCTCAAGGCGAGTGCGCAAGCACTCGATAAATCGTTGATCAGAACTGTGTACCAGGAGATACGAAGAGTCGACGACCTCCAATACATAATCGCAGCAGGCATAGAGTTGCTCCGGCTGCTCGTATCGGTGAAGGGTAGCCGCTTGCGCACTACCTGCTAACACAAGGTTGATGATCTGAGTCGGGGCCTGCGCCAGTTGGTGCACTTGGTGCAGGGTGACGATAATTCCGTTCGGCGATTGGTTGACCTCGTTGTCATACTCTGACAAATCGGAGAGCCCTTCCACTGCCCACGTCTGAGAAGACCACGCTTCAAAGTACAACAGACACCATTGTGTGGTTTCAGGCGCTTGCAGGCAAGGCAAAATATCTTGTAAAGAGACTGTAAGGAATCGGCTGCTGAGGTCGCCGTGAATCTCAACTCCTACCATGAGCTACCCTCCCGGCACTAAAAGAATGTAGCCAAGAATCGGATCTCAAGATAGTTAAAATACCAATTTAAGAAGCAGAAAGAATAAGACCATAAACTGTTAGTTTTCCAAGGCTAGTCCAAGAACAAACTTTATGTTTAGCAACTATTTCAAGATAACCATGGGGCTTTCTGGGCCCCCACTCGGGAGAAAGTCCTGTTTATCTAGACCCAAAGAAGGATCCCTAGCGCGTTTACCTTTTGGGCTACAGTGCGCGTCTCAGGCATCGTTGCGGGCATACTCCAGAACACGGGTTGCGATTTCAACAGGGCTCTTGCGAGCGGCCACGCCACCTTCGACTATCTCCTCGACCATGTACAAGGGCAGGAAATTGATCCAGTGGGCCCCGTGTTTGTGGTAATCTAGCTCCTCGTCCGTTTCTTCCACGCCTAACAGTGCGATATCCGTTTCTAACCCCGGCGCCCCTCGCATGTAGACGGACACATGCTCGGAAGTGGTGTCCACGCCCTGGTCGAGGAAAAAGGCATCGTGGAGACGCGGGTCAGCCAAGTGGATAATAAGGTCTAGCAGGTTCATAAGAAGGCTAAAAAACGGATGAAGATACTTCTTCTGGTTCACCTTAACGGTCGTATAAGTACCGATTATGTAAAGCAGCTTTTCCAGGAACTACTTTTGATTAACTATTAACTACACGTTTAACTTTTATCCTATTCACCTCATTCACCTACCATGCCTGGTTTTAAGGACCAACTTCTTCATCTGGCCCGATTGCTCGGCCTTTCCCCACAGGACTTTGATGCCGTTGGCATTTATGCCTGGCCCGCTGTCCTGCATAAGATCGAAAAGACCTTTGTCCAAAAAACCAACGCCAATACTCACTTCAACTGGTGGTGGGAAAGCTTTCAAAAGCCCCAGTATAGCCTGCGCTTAGAGGAGGGCCGGGCCTATGGATGCTTAGATCAGGTGCTGCCCCCGCACCAGCGGGTCTGGTTTGTGGCCTGCGATTCCGGGCACGATCCAAGCAAGTTCTGGCTCTTTCAAGGCAGCGTCACAGCGATACAGCACCTCTTAGACGAGCACTCTGCGTTCGAGTACTATGTCGTGTCAAAAAAGTATGCGTGGCTGCTCTGCGAAACGCATCACCACTTACTGATTGGGTTAGGAAATGTTATTCCCAAGCTACAGGCCCTGGCGCTGGATCCGCGTAGAGCCGGCTTACTAGAGTAGTTGTTTTGACTTAACGCGTTCTAGAAGTAAAGAGTAGGTTCAATAGAACCAGATGCCTGGAGGTATTCACGCTATTCCTAGCATAGGACATGAGGCTGCTGTTTGCAACGCAAACAGGCTCCTTTCGGCTTCTTAACTCCAGTCAAACCAGACCACTAGCCGCTGGTACTTCCCGGCCTCATCAAGCGTCTTCAGTAAGCTCCAGAGCAAGCCCCAGCCGTAAGTACTTCCATCCAGCACTACATCTGGGTACGCTTGCCAATCAAGGGATGCCATCTCCTCATAGGAGAGAAAAGTAAAGCCCCAAACAGAAGTCGTAGTGGATGCCTCGCGCGCCTCCTGCGCTGTCAGTTCTCCTGGATTAGCGGGTAGCCCCCGGCGATGGGCTAGCGGGACCCATTCGGGGGAGGTGTTGTCCTTCGCTTCCCAAAGACAAGGCGACACTCATCCCCGGTGTTCAGCCCTAAGCTAGCCAAGTTGATACAGGACTGCCAGGCATAGGGCTGCGCTAACAGCTCCTCCTCCAGACGCGATACTTCCAGAAATCCGCAAACGTATATCCCCATGGGCTTTGATCTTGTTCTCATGTCCCCTGTGCGCGAGAAGGCATGGTCTTAATAACGCTTTGAGTTGCTTTCTTGGGCGCCCGTAAGGGGGAAAACAGGGACCTGAAACCAATCGTGCTGCCAGCTTTGCCGGGCCAAGGCTTCCAACTCTTCCCATTGCGCGGGGCTGGCGCGATACTGCAACGCCTCCCACAAGCCTTCGAGTGCGGCCAGGGCAACAATGGTGGGGTTCGTATCCACATCGGTACCAATAATGTCGACGACCACAATGCGGTAGGACTGGGAGCCCGAAAGGCAGTGCAGGGCGTAGGCGAGGCCAGCTAGGGCCCCGTTTTCCCAGTCGTCGTATCGCCCATACTTTGACTCCCACTGCACCTGAATCTGGGTGGGGCCTGCAGTCTCCTCCCAAAGCAATTTCACTCTCGCCGCGCAGCTCAATCCCTGCAGTTGTCGTAAAAACCGGCCTTCTGTTACGTTCATGCTGTGCAGAGAGAAAAGAGCTTAGTTTGAATGGTACTTCTTGGATGACTATATAGGCCTGCGATGTCCGAGAAGTAGTTTTATGTTTAGTAGGCCTTCTTCTAGAAGGTGTGTGAACGAGTAACCAATTGAGGAGGAAAGCACCGGCTGCCTGGAAAAAGCACTTTCTGAAGGTAGGGTACCGGGTTATTCGCCTGCGAGCTGTTGCCCGGCAGCTGGCTGAAATGTCTGGACTTGCGCTTCCCAAGTGACGGACCAGTCGCAGAGTTCTGCCAAGAAGGGCGCGATACTTTCCCCAAAAGCAGTCAGCGAGTACTCGACGCGGGGCGGCACCTGCGCAAAGACTTGCCGGTGCACCAACCCGCTCGCTTCCAGCTGCCGCAGGCTTTGCGCCAGCATCTTGGGCGAGACGCCGCGAATCTGCCGTTGCAGTTCGCTATTGCGCTTGGGACGCTGCATCAAGGCAAGCAGAATCAGCAGCAGCCATTTGCTGGCCAATAGGTTCAACGCTTGATGGACGATGCAACTCGCATCCAGATTAGACTTTGCCTCGAGCCAGCCCTTTAATTTTTGCTGGGCTGCTACTTTTTTTTCTTCGTTTGCGCTCATTGGGCTCATTTGTTACACAAAGGTATCTACTATACTTTTTAGTGCCTACTTTCTTTTAGGTAGTCAACAGCCCACTTTTGGAGCATGATTACTTCTGCTACCCTGCTGGCTCCCGTTAGCCCGCCCCCTTTGGCCCCCTTGGCCCAAACCGCCCAGCGCGTGTTTCAACACCTGATCCAAGGTTTTCAAACCGCCGACTTACCGACCGTCCTGGCCTGCTTTACCGAGGAGGCGATTATCGAGTATCCCTACGCGCCGCAGATGGGAACGGCCGCCCGCTTAGACGGTAAACCCGCCATTCGCCAGTACCTGCAGCATGCTTTGCAAGGCATGCCCCCGCTCGTGTTCAGCCAACTATACCTCGCGCACGACGTAGCGCAGGGTATCCATTGGGCTGAAGTGCATTGTGAAGCGCCTGTCCCGGGTACCGACCGCACGTACCGCCAAGACTACGTAATGCGCTTCGAACTGCGCGGCGAGCAGATCCAGCACTACCGCGAATACTGGAACCAACTCGCCGGCCGGGAAGCTTTCGGCGGGCCGGAGGAAGCCCGCCAAGTCTTTACCCCTACGGCCCCCACGGTTTAACTCCCTGACTATGCGTATTGTCATTGGCGGGGCGGCCGGCAACATTGGGCGCCGCGTTGCCGAACAGGTCCTGCACGCTGGCAGCGAAGCAGTGTTGCTGGTCCGCAACCCAGCCTCGCTGCCGGCGGCGGTCGCTACCCACACGCAGGCCCGGGTCGTCACCTTGGACCTCACCGACCAAGCGGCGGTTGTGGCCGCCTGTCAGGGAGCAGAGGCCCTGTTTTGGCTCGTGCCCCCGCCCCCGTTAACCGCGCCCGATTGGCGGCAGTGGTACCAGGCGGTCGCCGCCGCCGGGGCCGCCGCCGTGCGCATGCACCGGATCCCGCACGTGGTGCTCGTCTCCACCCTGGGCGCGGGCATGGCCCCGGGCCTGGGAACGGTTTCCTACGCGGGTGATCTGGAACAGCAACTCAACGCGACCGGGGCCCACGTAGTGGCGTTGCGTCCGGGCTATTTTATGGAAAACTTCCTGACGCAGGCTACCCGCATCCGCACCCAGGGCGTGGTAGCATACCCCTACGCGGAGGACCATGACCTTCCCTTCATCAGCGTCGTGGATATTGCGGCGGTGGCTGCGCACTACCTGCTGCACTCGCAGTGGGCTGGGCAGTGGACCCGCAACCTGATGGGTCCCACCAATTTAACTTTGCCCACCTGCGCTGCCCTCCTCTCCCAGGCCTGGGGACACCCCGTGCGCTACCAGCGTCAATCGGCCGCTGACTTCCAGCAAAGCGTAGCACAGTGGGGCCTGACGCCCTACGCGCAGCAAGAAATGACGGCCCTCTTTCAAGCCTTAGGCGACCCCCATGGGGCCTATGCGACGCCGCGTACGGCCGAAGCCTACACGCCCACCCGTTTTCAGGAATTTGTAAGCACGCACCTGCTTCCGCTTCTCCAATCCAACTAGGAATAAGTCATTGCCCGCTGCTGGTGCTCGGCCAGCCCGAGCCTGCTTTTGCCTTACTGTAAGGTACTGACTTGGTAGTAGGTAACGTAGAGCAGGCGAGGGGGCAGTTGGGAAAGGAAGACTACCCTAAAGTACACGGCTTGGACCTTTTCTGATTGTCATACTGGAAAGTGTCCACGGGGTACAAGGGCTTTTATTCCTACGCTAGGCCAGGGCATAAAAAAGGGTCTGTTGCCCCAGGCAACAGACCCTTTTAGCTTCGTCGTCGATGCCGCCAAGCTGGGCACCTCGTGGCTAGCCAGCGGTTCGCACCCCTAGGTGCCAGCGCCTGGATAGCGGCAGTAGACGGGTTATTTGCGCAGGATCTTAACGTGGGCCTGGCCCTTGGCTCCGCGCAGGTGCAGGTAGTAGAGGCCTTGGGCCGGCAGCTGCTGCGAGAAGTCGAAGGGCAACGACTGCCCTGCGGCCGAGACCGTGCGCTGGCCCTGGCTCAGGATCGTGCCCAGCGAGGAGACCAGCGTGTAACTGAGCTCACCTTGGAAGGCGGCCGGCAGCTCGACGGTCACGCGGCCATCCGCCGACGGATTGGGGTAGAGCTTCACCTGGGCGCTATAGACCGGCAGCTTGGCCGCCGCAACGGCCGCCAGCGGGCTGCCAGCGGGGCGCGCCGCCGGTAGAGCAGCGCTGCCGCTGAGCACTTCGATGGCCGACACCTTCGGCTGATCCACCCCGGTGGCCCCGGGGCAAAGGCCAGCGAGAGCACGCCGTCCGTGACAGTCACCGAAAAGGATTCGGTGGTGGCCGTCAACGGCCCGACTTTCTGCACGATGTCATAGGCCTTGAGTACGGTCGTGCCCTCGGCGGCCACGTCGAACACACGCTGGCCCGGGGCGTCCCAGTAGAGTTCGGCGAAGTGCAGCTTGACGGTATACGTGCCGTTGGGTACGGGCAGGCTGTAGAGGAAAGAGCCGTAACGCTCACTCTGGTACAAGGCATCATCCTGCGTGCCGGCAATCGGCTGGTCGGTGACAAAGTCGCTGCCCCCGGCGAAGAATTGGTCGGCGGCAAAACGTCCCAACGAGGTGTTCAGCGCGTCCCCGCCGGCCTTGAGGCGTAGCACGGCGGTGGGCGTTGCCTCGAGCACCTCGATGGCCGACACCTTGGGCTGATCTACCCCGCCGGCGCCGGGCGCGAAGGCCAGGATGAGCTGCCCGTCGGTGACGGTAACGGGGAAGGACTCGGTGGTGGCCGTCAGCGGGCCCGCCTTTTTCACAATATCATAGGCGGTAAGCACGGGGCTGCCTTCGGCGGCCACGTTGAAGACGCGTTGCCCGGCACTATTCCAATAGAGCTCAGCGAAGTGGAGCTTGACGGTATACGTACCGTTGGGCACGGGCAGGTTGTAGGTGAAGCTGCCGTAGCGCTCGGTCTGATACAAGGCCTCGTCAGCCGTGCCCGCAATGGGTTGGTCAGTGGCGAAGACGGACCCGCCCGTCGCGTACTGATCGGCCGCGAAGGTACCCATACTCGTGCTGAGTTGCCCGCTGCCGGCCTTGAGGCGAAGTACGGCGGTGGGCGTCGTGGGGGTGGTGCTCGGGCCATACACCTCAATAGCCGAAACTTTGGCGTTGTCGACTCCGCCTGCGCTGGCCAGCGAGCTGAAGTCGAGATTGAGTTCGTCGTCGGCCACGGTCACCGTAAAGCGCTCGGTAGTAGCGGTGTAGGCCCCGACCTTACGGTAGAGGTCGTAGTTGTCGAGCACGGTGTTGCCTTCCAGGGCTACATCGAACACGCGCTGGCCCGCCTGTGTGGCGTAGACCTCGGCAAAGTGGAGCACCACCTGGTACTGCTGGCCCCGGCTGACGGGGAAGGCGTAGCCAAATTGAGTACCGTAGCGCTCGGTTTGGTAGAGGGCATCCTCCGTAGTGCCGGCAATAGGCTGGTCGGTGGCAAAGGTGGTGCCGCCGGTGGCGTATTGGTCAGCGGCGAAAGTGCCGAGCGAGGTGGTAACCTGCTCACCGCCGGCATGGATGCGGTAGCGCGCCGTCGTCGGGGCGGGCGTAGTTTGCTGGTCGTACTGCACGGTCAGTTGGTTGCCCTCGCAGCAGCCCGTGGTGGAATAACCGGAAACCTGAACCTTGCCGCTCGCTGCCACGCGAATGGTTCGCGCCTTATCATCCCAGACGCCCGTCGTGCCATACTTCGCCTCCCACACTTGCTGTCCACTGGCCGAATACTTCACCGTGCCGTAGTCATAGTTGTTGGCGCTGCCCAGACCATTGGGGCCCGGAACCTCGGTGCGGCCCGTCACATACACGTTGCCTGTTTGATCGAGCGTCAGGGCCGTGGCCGCATCGCCCAGCTTGCTGGGGCCGTTGTAGCGGGCCACCCACTGCTGCTGGCCGTTGGCGTCGTACTTGAGCGTGGCGTAGTCACTCGTGCTGAACGCGTTGCCGTTATAGGAGTGACCGGTCACATACACGTTGTCGGCCGCATCCAGAGCCAGGGCCGCGGCCTGGTCGAAGTTGTTGGCCGGCCCATCGTAGCTGGCGGTCCACAGCCGCTGGCCGGTAGCGCTGGCGTACTTAGCCGTATAGTAGTTCTTGCCGGGGTCAGTACCGAATTTGCCGGTGTTGAAGGTCCCAATTACTACCACATTGCCGGCCGCGTCCACCGCCAGGTCCGCGAACTGACTATTCCCCTCGGTGCTACTCGGCGAAAGAGCCGACCACAGTTGTTTGCCGGTCGCCCCGGAATATTTTCTGACAATACCGTCGGACACCGAATTGCCCACTACATACACGTCGCCGGTAGCATTTAAGGCCATGTGAGTCGCGTGATCACCGCTAATGCGTAGATCCGAGGAAGTCCAGAGCAACTGCCCCGTGGCGGAATATTTCACGGTCTGAATGGCATAGCCATCACTTGCGTAGCCCGTAGTGCCGAGTACGTAGACATTGCCGGCCGCGTCGACGGCGATATCGGCGGCCTCTTCATCGGTATTATTGCGGTCATAGCGGGCCACCCAGAGCTGCTCTCCCGTCGGCGAATACTTGATGGTGACGTAGTCGTAGCGCGTGCCGGTCAAATAGCCGCCCGTGTAAATCCAGGCTGTGCCCGTCACGTACACGTTGCCGACGGCATCCACGGCCAAGGCCACCGGCTCGTCCGTGCTGCGGGTAGGCGAGACGCCATTGTAACTTTTTTGCCAGAGCAGCTGCCCGCTCGGCGAGTACTTGCTGGTCAGATAATCGAGAGTAAAATCGTCCACCTTTACGGAGCCGGTGACATACGTGTTGCCGGCGGCATCCACTTCCATGTCGCGTTGATCGGCATATTGCGCACTCGAGCGGGCCAGCCAGGCTTGCGTGACCGGTTGAGGCGGGACGGAGGGGCTACTTGCGCCTGACTGGCAGACCCACACAGGAGCACCCCTGCTGCCAGGGGCAGCAAACGAGTAAACGTTGATTTCATAGGGGTATAAGAGAAAAAAGAGAAAATAAACCGCAGGTGGAGCGGTAGGGTAATACAGGACCAGGCGCCGACCCGCTGATCGCCTCGATGGGGTCGAGAAACAAGGGGATTGGGCCGTGCAAGGTCCACAAAAAGAAGCAATAAAAACAAGGATTAATTATATGATAATGTAATAGTAGAGCAGTTTGACCTCTAAGTCCTTAAGGCTCAGCTAGAGAAGATGTTGGAGCAGGTGCTTAAACGTATTGGCTATGTAGCTTTGCGGCGCTTGCAGAACAGTCTAAGGTCCTGAAAGGATGGCGCTAAGCAAAGCTATTGCTCAAGTAGTATTTTGTGAGTAGTTCACTAGGAGGAGCGAAAAGCAAGGCTGTATACTCTTGATAAGGGCCCCTTATCGAGGGTAAACTCGGAGAGGCCTCTTACTAACTTTGCTGCGGATCTGCTGCGGGCGGTCCAGGCTGTTCAGCCGCCCGCAGCAGCGGATATGTAAAGTAGCCGTAGGCCAAGGCGACGGCATTCGTCAGCAACAGGGTGATCCAACTTTCCAGCGGCCCGAGAACCAGTCCCCAACTCGCCGCGACCAACGCGGCCGTGTGCCAGCCATAGCGCCGTTGACAGTCCGGGGGGAGCTGCGGGTAGCTCAGCCAGAGCAGCGAGACCGTATACAGGGTCAAACCCAGGGGCAGGAGCCAGACGGTAGGGTTGCTATGCAAGACATCGAAGACGCCCAGCGCCACGGTGCCGCTGCCCAGGTAGAGTGGCAAATGCCCCATCGCGTAGCGTAGCCCGCTCTCATGCTCTTTCTGGTCGAGCAGCTGGCTATAGTGCTGGTAGTACCACCACCACAAGCCCACGCCTAACACAAAGCCATTGGCCGACGTGAGCAAAGCCGGGGCCTGCCACAACAGGTCGCCTAAGTCGCGGGGCAGCACTTCCACATTCTGGCTCACCACAATCATGGTGAACTCGCGCAGCCGGTTGGTGAAGTGATCCTGGGTGACGGGCAACTCCTTGAGTTGGCGCTGAAGCAAGCGCGGCGTGAGAAAGTCAATGAGCAGTCCGCCCAGCTTCCACCACAGCCCATAGGCAGGCCACAGCCCGCCGATCACCCAGCCCAGCCAGCCCAGCGAGTAGCCCGTCAGCAAGCCCCGCGCTAAGGGCCGGGCCTCCTTATCGGTCCAGCACGTATAGGCATAGAGCACGAGCAGCAACCCGCGGGCCGCCACGTAGGCCCACGTGAAGCCGGCGACTTGGCCTTCCCGTGTCTGGGGCGCCGTCACCGCGAGCAGCACCAGCGCCACCATGCTCAGCAGCAGGCCCCCTGCTGCCAGCGCGAGTTGCGGTCGAAGCGGTCGAAGTACAGCGAGAAGCCGTTCCACAGCCACCAGGAGGGTACAAACACGGCGCAATAGTGGCCGTAGTCGGCTAGCGTGACGGTCTTCGTGAACATGGTCGTGAGCTGGCCGATGAGCACGCCGGCCACCAAGTCGTAAAAGGGCTCGAGCCAGCGGTCGACTGGGGTCTGGCCCCGCTCATCCTCAGGGGCGTCCGCCGTAGGCTTCAGGTCGTGGGCACGTGGATCAGCCATCGGCAGGTGAATTAGTGGTGAAGCTCTTGCCCTGGAGGCGGGGCTAGCCCCTAATTGCTGCCACGTAAGCCGGAAAACGGCGAAGGGGGCGATTCGGTTAGCCCATACCACCGGGAAACCGAAATTGACTTACAATTTTTCTTATGCTTCTGCCTACCACCGTATGGCCTTTGAGACGGTATCTCCGGAGAAATTCATGTATTTAAACGGCTACTTGCCCGTCGCTCCAGTTAACTTCACGACGGCCTCCTTCAGCGGGAGCGAGGGCGCCTTGTTGCAACTGGTCCTGACACCGGTCGACAGTCAAAACAGCCGGAGCATGCCAACCGGCAGTAGGGCCGGAATGACAGCGCCATCGTGTTTTTCGGGGCCAACTGATTCTAAGACTAGATACTAATCCACCCGTCTACCCTCGTTCCCACCACTTCTGTGCCGGGGCACGACGCGCCGTCGTTGCTAGGGACGCCCACTGGAAGCACGGGCGGCTAGCCATCGCTCCGTAGCAATCCAGCTCGGGCCTTCTTGCGTACCTATCTTCCCGGCCCACCAGATCATCGCGTATGCTGCTTTTTTCGTTGCCCGATGCCGATGGGAGTCAATGCACGCTCACGTACGAAGAGCGAAATGGCTGGCTGCGCTCAGTCTGGAGCGGGTACGTCGATCCACTCGAAGCCATGCGCGGGGCCGAACAGTTCTTGCGCAATGTGCCACCGCTTCGCTGCCCGTACCTGCTCAACGACAACCTGGCCTTGCGCGGCCCCTGGTTCGACTCGGGGAGTGGCTGCAACGGGCGTGGGTGCCGCAGGCCTTCCGTCTAGGACTGCGCTGTATTGCCCACGTCGTGCAACCCGACACGCGCACCGATAGCCTGACGCTATGCTTCCCCAGCTCAGTCGTCGAGCCACTGGAACTACACGTCTTCCACCACGTGGCGGAAGCCGAGCAGTGGCTGCGCAGCCGGCAGCGCGCGACCGAGTCTTCCTAGGGAAAGATTTTTGCGGGGCGCACGGCGGCCTCCTGCTATCTAAGTCAGGTGACGGTTAGGAGCGGGTTATCCCCCGGCGCAAGCTGTTTAAGCAGGGGCCTGGAATGGAAGGGTTGATCACGAAAGAGAATACTTCGGCTGTGCCCGAGGGTGATATTTTCTCCCGTAGGGCCCAAAAGGGAGCACCGCTTACTAGGGGGGTGGCGGCGGGCCGGGCCCCTGTTTTGCAGTTAAAGCGCAAAAAAAAGCCCTGTTCACGGAACAAGGTTTTTCCAGTTGCATTGTATTCTTCGCTAGCGTAAACCGCTATCGCCCGGCCTTGTTGGGGAGGGGCCGCCAAGCGAGGAAAAGGGCCAGCCCACCGTGGAGCCGTTACTTGAGGGCGGCGGTTCGCCGTTTTGCGGCTTCCCTCCCCACAAACACCCCTACGCCCGCTAGGAGAACTAACGGGCATGGTCGACGGCCAAGCCGGCATGGTTAGTTCAACACGGCGGTGTGGGCTTTCAAAATCTGGCGGGCGACGGCTAGGTTGGTGTCGCGCGCATTAACGGCCAGAGAGATGAATTTATCCTCTTTCGTGGAAAACTCAATGACGTGCGTTGGTCGGTTAAGGTCCCGGATTCGACTTAAAGGCATCGTATCGCCTGCCGCAGGAGCACAGTTCGGCCGCGGAATTGGTGACAATGGATTGCCCAGCTACCCTATCTGACCTGCCGCGGTGGGCGGCAGTGCGCAACGTAGCCTAGCAATTAGGCCTCAGCCACCGGGTAGATCTGCGGCCGCTGTATAATACGGCCGCTCCCTTTCTCTTCTACGGGGCTCTCAATGTGCTGCTTGCTACTGTCATCCTCCAGAACGCTACTTGTCTGTCCGTCTTTAGTGCGGTGATTTCAGGCGGTCCCCAGAGTTGCGCGAAAACAGATAAGGCGGCCGACTTGCTTATTCAGCACCCTACGGCATTGCTTTTCCCGTCGTATAGCGCTGAGCTGAGGCTTGCACCTGGGAAATAGACACGGGCGCGTCGGTCGGCAGGTCCAAATCAGCGACTTTCCCTGTTTAACAACCCGTATCGATAAGCAGTACACAAACCTTGCGGCATTGTACAGGCCGGGGTGGTTTGCGTCGAACGTTCATCCAGTTCCAGAAGATATTCTCACTGGAAATTATCTGGCAATTGTGCCGTCAAGAAGTGGGCGCTACGTACGCCTAATGGGCTTAGCGGCGCCGCACATGAATGCGCACTTGCTCGCCCTCTTCGCTGGTGGTCGACAGTACCTCAATCCGGTCGGCCTCGTCGAAATACGTGGCCAGACCGCGTACAATGCCTACCGCCAAGCCGCTCATACGCCGTTTCGAGATGTAGTCAATAAACAGTTCATTTTTATTTAAGCGTTGCACCTCCAATACGGGGG
Source organism: Hymenobacter volaticus (assembly GCF_022921055.1). Classification (GTDB taxonomy): domain Bacteria; phylum Bacteroidota; class Bacteroidia; order Cytophagales; family Hymenobacteraceae; genus Hymenobacter; species Hymenobacter volaticus. Next base: position 2,460 of record NZ_CP095066.1, on the reverse strand, counting down.
GCCGGTTCTCGGCATGTTCACTGCGCACCTGTTTATGCATCGTCCTTTCCGTGTTCTCGATCATGTCGAGCGTTTTCCACTCGGGCCGTAGGTGCTTCTGATACATGAACATCAGATCGGGGACGAGGTACTCGCCAAATTTCTCGTGCAGTTCACCAGCCGGAATTCCGGTCATCTGAGCCGCCTGGCCCACGAGGTCATAGATATGCTGGTCCGGGTAGACGGTTTTATGATCAAATTCAAGCGTTTCCAACCCGGCATTCTGCATCAGCTTAAGCCAGGTGCTATGGTCATACTGCGTTTGCACGTAGCGTCTTAGCAACATGAAAATATGGCCGTGCATCGGGTATAGGGATGAAGTAACTAGAAAACGATTGGTACGGGCGAAAGTAGTCTGGACGGGAAGTTGGAGTTAACTCTTACCTACCCCCCGCCCGGCTCCTTCGTAATGATGCCCGTTTCATGGTTCAGCTTACTAGGCTGCCAAGTTGCTAAAGTACAATACTTAAATTAAAGTATTGTTTCACCGCACCACACTGGTGCAGCTATCAGTCCCTGCTCGGTGACTAGGGCGTATTTTGGCCTAGTACAGCTAGCAGCAGCAGAGCCCTCGTGTCACTAAGAGTGACTCGACTCCCGTGCCGCCGCAGATATAGTATCTATGCCTGAATCAATATAAATCTTATGATTTGCAATATTTTTGTTGAAACAAGCCTCTTGATTTATAGAACAGCACTATATCTTTAACTATTATTAGATAGCCGCATGTCAAATTTTATGAGATTCTCTTTCTCGCTGCTCTTGTTACCTCGTATTTCTTGCGGGCTTTCGCTATTATTTTTGAGTACAGCCTGCGTTAGTATTCATGAAAACGCGCGCTCGGTTTCAGAGAGCACACCGGAAAACACATTGGTATTAAGGAGTTTTCGAGTAGTGCAGGAAGAAGCTATTCAACGGGTGCAATGGGAAACGCATGATGAGTTAGCTTGTGACTACTTTATTGTAGAGCGGCGGCTTGGACAAACCTCCTTCCGGGCACTTGTACAGGTGCCGGGTGACGCAATGACCGTTACCCCTCGCCAGCACGAGTTTGTAGACTCTACGTCGATTCAAGGACCAGCCCAATATCGGTTACGGCAAGTCGATTTAGACGGTCTAGTACATGTGGGGCCAATAATGGAAGTAAAGCGAACCCATCCTCTTGTTGCCACGCGCTAGCGTGATTGTCGTTACTTCCAACAAGTACTTCAGTTGACCACCACTATTGCCTAGTTAACAGAGCTTCGCTAGGCGCTCGTACAGCAGGCACCGTTAGCTTTAAGGATTTGTGCGGTAGGCAAAGATCTTCAATGACAGCGTTCACGACCTTATACAAGTTTATGCAATTGCCACTGCTTGGTTCTTTACTTGGACGCCTGCGTATAGTTGGTTTTTTAGAAGGTCTTTCGTTCCTGCTATTGCTTGGGGTGGCGATGCCTCTGAAGTACTTTGTAGGGGTGCCACAAGTCGTTCGGATTCTGGGTATGGCCCATGGTCTTCTATTTGTGGTATATGTAGTACTAGTTATTCAGGCTAGCTTGAAGTTCAACTGGTCTCTTCAGAAAGGTTTTGGGGCCTTGGTAGTGGCACTGTTGCCTTTCGGTCCCTTTTGGGCCGATAAAAACTTGTTTCGCTAACTGCCAACGAAGTAGACCTTCCAACTTACCAAAGGATAACAAAAACACTCCTTGCTCTTTATCTTACCGCTAGGGTATTATAAATAGGAGGTCGGTAAGTGAGGGCAAAGAAGCTGATTTGAGCAGCTTTCCCTACTGCCAGTTTGTTGATTAGGGTTTACTGCAATAAGCTGTTACACCGCTAAATTGTCTTAGCAGGCCCGTACTCGGCTTGCTGGTGATTTGCAAAGTAAATTCATTGGTGCCCCGACACGTCTAGGAAAGACTGGGCAAGCTTATACAGCGGCTTTGCCTATTACCCTTAATGCGTAAAGTCCTGCTGGGGTTTTAAGATGGGGTAATTAGCAAAATCACAACATCAGTGCACTTGGAAGATCGTTCCTAACTGCCGCAGCTAGAGGCAACATTTACAAAGCTGCTTTCTGTACTCTATAGGCTGCAGCCGTAGCATCTTTTCTTTTACAGCAGTCTGACGATTATAGATCTAGTGCTATAGATAGCGCTGTATAGCATATCTGCTGAAGTAGCTGCTCTACTTGACTCAAAGTAATTTCTTTCTTAAGTAGTTGAATAGTTCAAGCTAACAAGATAGACTCTTAAGCAGCCGTCAACAGAGTCCTCTAAGTGCAAAGAGCTAGAAGTTGATCGGCAATAGCTAAGCTATGCCTGGTTCAACAGCTAAGAAACTATTGGTCGTTTAATTATATTTTATTCATTTAAAATAACAATTACTGATATTGTATAATTCTACAATTGGGATGGGGATTCAAATTATAGAAAATCA